>JAITOP010000188.1 GCA_031289895.1 Prevotellaceae bacterium | reverse complement strand
AAGAACGCTGGCAAATCGAAACTGCGTTCAGAGCATTGAAATCAAGCGGTTTTAATATCGAAGATACGCATCTGACTGACTTAGACCGCATCGAAAAACTTTTTTCGCTCGTTATGGTAGCGTTTGCGTGGGCGTATGTCGTTGGAATTTACGTCCACGAAAATATAAAAGAAATTAAAGTAAAAAAACACGGATACCTTGCTAAAAGCTTCTTTAAGTGTGGATTAGAGACAATATCAGCGGTGCTGCTCAACCCTCTTGCTAAGATTGAATTTTGTATCTTTCAATTTTTGTCATGTACTTAGATAATGTTGTTCAAAATCCCATCTGTCGCCGGCGCATATTTCAGCCGTTAATTTGAAAGTAACTATTAATTTACCTTCGCTGTCGAACTCGCCTTGTTTTTGAGTTTTATTTATTTGGGTAGCGTTATCGGGATTAAATTTCGGCATTCCTGACTCTTCAAAACGAATATCATCTCCCCAAAATACAATTTCGCATTTGCACCCTGCAAAAGATTTATTATATGGCAATATCTTTTTCATTTATTAATTTTCCAAAAAAAACGAACATATTTTAAGTTCTCCGTCTATCTTTATTATTCGCATATAATATACACATGATTCCGTTTCGTCTTCATATTGCATGGAAAAATAACCACAAGAGTAATCATTTGGTACATTATCGTCATAATAGTATCGATCATTACCAACATATTGCGGCTCACAATACCTTATTCCACTACGATCATAATAAGAAAAATTAAAAAAATCCATTATCTGTCCAAAACCAATAAAATTCAAATCAATTTTGTTGTTAATTAGGATTTTCCATCTTAAATCAAATTCCGCCCAAAATTTTTCAGGTTCATTTTCTTCATAATGACCAATTTTTTCAACTACCGGAAAATGAATATACTTTTCAGCAGTTGCTTTGTCGCCTGATTTTACTGCTTTTATAAATTTTTTGACTACTTGTTCTATTTTTTCACGATCTGTACAGAAAAGGCAAGAGTCGCCGATCATATTGGGATCAACATAACTATTTGTTTTAGAATCTTCATATTTTGTTAATTCACCATCAATTTGAATAATAGACATTTTCTGTTTTATATAAAAATAGCCGCACCATTGTATATTATTTAAAGATAAACCTCTGTTTTGGGGATAAATTTCTATCTTTTGGTCACTTGCATAAGGAACATAATATATTGTGAATTTGCTATAATCAATCTCATTTTCTTCTAACCATTCCAATATTTTTGTTGAGTCGCTTATTTCTAAACATTGTAAAAAAATAGGAGGCTCTTTTTTATTGTCTTTGTTCAATTCTAATGTATCTTCATAATTTTTTGTTTTATCAATATTCTTTGCTATCGTTGTATCAATTACATTGATTTGAATTGGCACATCTGTTTCATTTTTTTTGGTTTTCTGTTTATTACATGATATAAAACAAATAAGTGTAGTTGCCAAAATTAAACTAATATATGTTTTCATAATTTTTATGTTTTAAATAGTTGATTCTCCCTCTGAATTTAAATTTTTAATATTCTTATAACTTTTATCTTGATCAGTTAATTTATCATCTTCTTTTAGATTATAATCAACAGGTAAATAAAATCCTTCTACTTTTTGATAATAACTCAATTTTCCGTTTTCATCTTTTACTTCTATCCATTCATCTTTTTTCTTATATTGAGAAATTTTAATGAAATTCCCTTGATTTCCACCCAAACACAACCAATTTCCATTATTTTCCATTTGTCCATATACAAATGTAATATGCCCTGAGCCACCTTTCCATTTCTTATCTAAATCATAGTTTTGGATAACGACAATAGCACCATAGCAAGGTTCGCTAATTTCTACAAGTTTTACATTCTTTAACCAATCGCCTGACCTTGGCGACATGGGATTGCCATATCCTGCTTTGCTAAGTGCCCAGCTACTAAATGCTGCACACCAGCCATCAGTCTTAGGATTAAGATTATAACATTTTACATGTGCAAAATATTTTTCTTTTATCATTGTAAAAAGCGGATTATCTGATTCTGGTTTTCCTTTTGCAAAATTTGCTTCTGATTGTACAATTTCCATCCATGGTGCGCGGTCGCCCTTTTTTCGGGTTTTCCGGTTCTTTATAAAAGAATTTTCACACTCACTCACTTTAAATACTTTCGCTGCCTCTGTTAAATACTTTTTTGTTGTTTCAAGTCCTTGAAAGCCGCCTACGCAATACCGCAAATTTACGGCATCCGATGCCTCGCAGCCCCATTGTGTTTGTGTGTACATACATTTAGTTTCCCAGAAATAAAGCGCAGTAAGAATTGCATTTTGGCTTTCGGCTACTTTATCAGGTTCTTGTTCAAAATCAGGAATGTTTTCTTTGAAATTATCTCTGATATATGTAACAGCGGCTTTATAATTTCCGCGCCCTGTAAGTTGTATTAGCCCGCGCCCGCGATATGTATAACCTTCTTCGGGATTTTTTTGTGTATCTACCTTAAATACAATTCCATATATGTAGTTAAATAAAGTACGTCCAGTGGTATCTTCTTCGCAGTCTTTTATGAATGCTGCATCATTGTGTATTTTAGGAAAAGTACTTTTATCTTTCCAAATACTTTGAAATCTCTCTTTTGTATATTTTCCCTTTTCTACCAAATTATCTTTCAATATGCCTGTTTCAGTTGCTATTTGTGCTATAAAATGCGCTTTGTCGGCACAGGTACTCAAATGTATTTTATTGGCTGAAACATAAGAATTAACGACATTAAGTATTTCTGTTCTGAAAGATTTACTTTCCGAATTGCTGTCTAAAATTGCCTCCAACTCTTCAATCGTAATAGGTGCGCCGCAGCGGAAACATTTTTTCCGCAAATTATACTTAGTCCATTGCCCCACAGCCAGCCCATTGCATAGGGTAGAAGCCTTTTGCGTTTCATCCTTAGTTATTGTAATTGATACATATTCAGGGTTGCAGTTGTATTTTGCGGCGGGTGTGTATGACTTGCCATCTGCTTTTTTCATGCTCAATTTAGCGTGTATAGGTTTTTGCAATTCTTCGCCAAGCCATTCTTCTTTTATTGTTATCGGGTTTTGTTCTGCCAAACCATCTTCTTTTATTTCTACCTCATATTCAACAATTTTAACAGCATCTTTAGTAAGTTCAAAATACAACTCAAATGTAATTTTTTCACCCTCCATATTAATTGTTTGAGCCGAAAGCATTACATTTTCACCGATTGTAACAGGTGCTATCTGTGGACGTCCTGTTTTTACATCTATGAACTCAAAATGGCAAACCTGCGGCTTGTTGCTTATTTGAATATTGTTGTTGCTGACGTAATAATGAGTTTTTTGGTCATCTCTATATTCAAATTTATACAGTCCTTTTGCGGCTTGTATATCCATATCGTCGAAATTGTCGTCAAAACAAAGGGTAAAATAAACAGGCGCAAACACATAAGGTTTTTTAGCGGTTTTATTAAATTTATCTTCATATTCACTCTGATGTTCAATATAATGTTGTTCAAAATCCCATCTGTCGCCGGCGCATATTTCAGCGGTTAATTTGAAAGTAACTATTAATTTACCTTCGCTGTCAAACTCTCCTTGTTTTTGAGTTTTATTTATTTGGGTAGCGTTATCGGGATTAAATTTCGGCATTCCGGACTCTTCAAAACGAATATCATCTCCCCAAAATATAATTTCGCATTTGCGCCCTGCAAAAGATTTTGCCTCTACCACACAGGCAACTTCCTGATTTAAGCCCGCCTCGCAGGTTTTATCGCCTGAGGCAAAAATCCAGAAAGCATCTTCAAATTTTGGTATTCCTATTTTAATAACTTTTGTGGGTTTTATTTTTTCCGGCGAATTATCGCAGTAGGCTTGTATTTTATACGTTCCTTCTTTTGCAAAACAAGCAGAAAAATTATTGCCGTTTCCGTCTAAACATTTAACACATTTATCGTTATATACCACCCATTTAACCTTGTCTTTTTCATTTTGCCATGTTTCCTTTGCTTTATTTTTATCCATACCAAATCCTACCTTATCCTCTGTAACTCGACTTTTTTCGTTTT
>JAITOP010000157.1 GCA_031289895.1 Prevotellaceae bacterium | reverse complement strand
ATACTTCGCGCGGTATCCGCCATTGCGAGGGCGTAGCCCGAAGCAATCCAGTAAATTGCTTATTTACTCTGGATTGCTTCGCAAGCTCGCAATGACGAAAACGCAATTTATGACCAAGTGCAGTATAAATAATGTGAATGTATATACGCTTATCGCAAAAATAATTTGTATATTTGTCTTATGAATTGAAAATAACTAATAAAAATAAATAAAAATTATGAAAAAAATAATATCAGCAGAAAACGCTCCGAAGGCTGTGGGTGCTTACAGTCAAGCAATAGAAGTTAATGGAACTCTTTATGTTTCGGGGCAATTACCAATAAATCCGGCTACAGCAAAATTTGTTGAAGGCGGAATAAAAGAACAAACAGCGCAATGTCTGAAAAATATTGAGGCTATACTTACTGCCGGTGGATATTCATTTGAAAATGTAGTAAAATCAACGGTTTTGCTTGATAATATAAATGATTTTGCCGCAATGAATGAAGTTTATGCCGAATTTTATTCGCAAAATCCGCCTGCGCGGGCGGCGTTTGAAGTTGGAAAATTGCCGCTTGGCGCACTTGTCGAAATCGAGACAATCGCTGTAAAATAAAATAAATTTTTTGATAAAATATTTTTTTTCAAAATAAAAAAATGGAAACAACATCCCAAAATACCTTAAACAATGAGGTTGTAAAATCTCAGCTTGTTGAGTGCGTTCCCAATTTCAGCGAAGGGCGCGATATGAACATTATCAGGCAAATAACCGACAGCATCGCAAGCGTTGACGGCGTTACATTAATAAATGTGGACGCAGGAAAGGCAACAAACCGCACTGTTGTTACATTTGTCGGCACGCCTCGCGAAGTTTGCGAAGCCGCATTTCTTGCCGTAAAAAAAGCAAGTGAACTGATTGACATGAGTAAACATCACGGCGAACATCCGCGTTTTGGCGCAACAGATGTGCTTCCGCTAATTCCTATTTCTAATATCACTATGAATGAAACGATTGAATATGCACGAAATCTGGCAAAACGCATAGGCGACGAATTAGATATTCCTGTTTATTGTTACGAAATGGCGGCTTTTACTCCGCAGCGAAAAAATCTTGCCGATTGTAGGGCAGGGGAGTACGAAGGTTTGAAAGAGAAATTATCGAAAAACGAGTGGAAACCCGATTTCGGGCGCGATGAGTTTTTGCCGAAAACAGGCGCAATGGCAGTAGGAGCGCGAAATTTTCTGATTGCATATAACGTAAATCTTAATACAACTTCGGTGCGCAGAGCAAATTCAATTGCTTTTGATGTGCGCGAAAAAGGTCGTCCGAAGCGCGAAACTTCATCGCCGGTCAGCAAAAAAGTTGTGGACGAAAACGGAAAAGAAATATGGATTCCGGGACTGCTGAAATCGGTAAAAGCAATAGGCTGGTTTATTGAAGAATACGGCGTTGCCCAAATATCAATGAACCTTACGGATATTGATGTAACACAGATGCACATTGCATTCGACAAAGTTTGCGAACGGGCTTTGGCGCGGGGACTGAGAGTTACAGGTTCGGAACTTGTTGGCGTTGTTCCTTTAAAAGCTATGCTTGATGCAGGCAAATATTTTTTGAAAAAACAGCAACGTTCGGCAGGAATTTCGGATGATGAAATTATAAAAATTGCAGTAAAATCGCTGGGTTTGGACGAGTTATATCCTTTTGAACCGAATAAAAAAATTATAGAATATATTCTTGCCGATAAAGCAGGCAAAAAACAATTGATAGATTTCAGCCTTAAAAAATTTGTAAACGAAACGGCATCCGAATCACCTGCGCCGGGCGGCGGTTCAATTTCGGCATATATGGGTGCGCTTGGTGCTGCGCTTGGCGCGATGGTTGCAAATTTATCGTCTCACAAAGCGGGCTGGGACGAGCGTTGGGAAGAATTTTCAAATTGGGCGGAACAAGGCAAATCATTTATGGACGAGCTTTTGAAAAAAGTTGATGAAGATACCGATGCCTTCAATAAAATTATGGATGCTTTTGCATTGCCCAAAAAAAACGACAAAGAAAAACAAGTACGCAAACAAAAAATACAACAGGCAACGCAATCTGCAACAGAAATTCCTTTTAGCGTTATGCAACTTTGTTACAACTCGATGCAAGTGATGAAAGCAATGGCAGAAACAGGAAATCCAAATTCGGTGAGCGATGCCGGAGTTGGCGCATTAGCCGCACGTTCGGGAGTTTTGGGTGCATTTTTGAATGTGAAAATAAACGCATCGGGTTTGGACGACAAAATTTATGTTGAAAATATACTTGCCAAAGCCCAAAAAATAGCAGACGATGCTTGCATATTAGAATCCGAAATATTAAAAATAGTAGAAAATAAAATAAATATTAAATAAATATAATATGTAAATACATTTATTTAAATATTATTAATTTGTAAATAAAATAGTTACACCTCATTTATTTCCTTTTCGGTTATTGTTTTGAATAATGAAAATATTTTTGTTGATGATTCATTTTTCTATATTTCATGCGGGTTTCTGCTTATATTATAATTAACGAACAAGAATATTTTAAATTATTGATTTTAAATATTAATCATTTACATAAAAAAACACCTAAAATTAAAAAAAATATATGTAAATATATAAAAAAAGAGGAATTTTTACAAAAAAAATAATTTTATAATTATTTGTAAATCAGATAATATAGCCTTTTGATTAATAAAAAAAAGTTTTTTTTAACAGTTTTTATAATAATGTTTAAAAAAAATACCCGACCTTTGCAGCACTAAAATACAGTTTTATATATTTTTTGAAAAAACATAGATATTATTTAGATAATTCGAACTCATTAATTATCGGAACTTTTCTTGAAGCGATTATATCTATAAAAATGCACCGAAATTCAGCGTTTTTAATTTTTTCAAATCCATGCTAAAATAACATAAAAAAGGCAAGTTTTGTAAAGCACTATCACAAGCAATCGAGCCGAAGGGAACAAATATTTATTTGAACCCGAAATTACGAATTAATAAAATATTGCTTTTTTATGTAGGTATAATACCAAATAGTACACTTGTTATATTAAAGTTCCTGCACTATCAAAAAAGCACACGGACTAATTTGAAATACAACAAGTTCTCGGTATCAGAAAAACAAGGCATCATTTTAAACAAAAAGTAATGGTAATACATTTTTATCGGCATAAATAATTGCCGTTTATGCACTTTTAGTTTATATATAAAAAAAAGGGGTTTTTTATGTAACAGTTATTCGACAAAAATGTAAATAATTTGCACCCTTTTTAAAAGAGATACGATTTTTAATATATTAATCATGTGTTTAACATGAAAAAAGGAGAAAAAAATGAAAAAAAATGAGAAACAAGTAAAAAGTACAAACTATTTCGATAACAACGAAATTTATATTGAGTGTATCGAAAAAAACAAGGGAGAAATAAACATATCCGAGTCATCGCGAATAAGATTTTTCTTTGTAATGAAAGGCTCTTGCTCTTTCTTCTACGAGAAACATTTTGATGTTCAGCTCGAGAAAGGAAATGTTGTCCTTCTGCCACCAAGAAGCAAATGTATTATAGATGTAAAAAATAATATTCATTTATTGGTTGTTTATTTAACGGTTGATTTAAACTTTTCAAGCGATTTCCCGTTCGAAGCTCTGACGGGATTAGATGATAAAGTGAAAAAGACAACGCAAAAATCAAAAAAAGAGGAAGTTGCCTTTTTGAAAATCAGCAAAACAATGTTTGAATATTTAAAACACATGAAATTATGTTTGCAGGATGAAATAAAAAGCACCGAATTTTTTCAAATGAAACAACGCGAATTGCTTTATTATTTCGGCAAATGCTACTCTAAAGAAGACCTGTATTCGTTTTTCCATCCGGTATTGACCAACGATATTGCGTTTTCACGAATGATTTACGGAATTTATGAAAAAGTACATACCGTAACCGATATGGCTAAAGAAATGAATTACAGTTTGTCGGGATTTAAAAAACGATTCGAAAGAGTGTTTGGCATGTCGGCTTATAAATGGCTGTGTCAGGAAAAAGCAAAACGGGTGTTTCACGCAATAACATGCAGTCGCGAAACTTTTACCCAAATATCTTACGATTTTGGATTTTCGTCGCCTGCGCACATGAACAATTTTTGCAGAAAAATGTTTGGCGATACACCGGGAAATATTCGGGCAAAAAAAATGCTTAAGAAAAAATAAACGGTTGGCTGTTATTTAAAAAGTATAAGTAAAAAGAAAATTTTACGGTTCATAAATTTTCTGAAGGTATTATGAAGTTTATATAAATCTGATATTAAATTAATTCAACAGATTTATTAATTAAAGCATATTAATATAAAAAATATGCAATTGGTTTTATTATGATTTTATTCTTTGTATTGACCATCAAAAACCGGATAAAATAAGGCAATGATTACAACAAAAAAACGTCTTGTTTTTGATGGCTCAAAATTACCTGCAAATTAAAATCAAATAAAAAAGTATAAAAATAACCGGTTTTTATTTAACATAGGTTTTTGTAATGAGAATAAAGGCGGTTTTCTGTAAAATATATATGAATATTTTTTCTGTATTTTGCATCGGATTTACAATTTGTCGTTTCTTTTATAACGATTTGAATATTAAGAGGTATAGAGCAGGAAGACGAGGCTGTTATAAAAATCGTTTTATCCGATAAATTTTTACTCAATTATGTAAAATTTATAAAAATTGAAAACTAATGTATTCGCATTAGTGTTAATAATAATAATAAATATAAAAACGTACAGTTTTAACAAAAGGGATTTTGATATAATGAAAAAGTCAAATTTTAAAATAATATTTTATTTGTTTACATTAGTAGGCGCATTTTGCTTGCCTGCATTGCTTTCCGCACAAACGATAAGCGGACCGGACGAAGAAAACCAATTAAAAATTTCTGTTTATTCAGAAACACTTAAAGGCGAAGAGAATACAAGTTTTATAATAAAAAAATTCAGTGTCGCTGCCAACAGATGGATTAACCAGATTTATGAATCTCGTGCCGAATTATTTTCGATACGAATAGGCAATATGTTTTTTACTACCAGCAAAACGCTCAATAAAACAGCAACTTTGCTGCACAAGCAAAGAAGCTACATTACAGGTGCTGAGAAAGATGACCAGCAAAGCATAACAGCAGTTTTTGACGGACGTTATACTTCTGTTGCCGATTCTTTTTTTGTAACATGGAATATCAGTTACAACAAAACCAATCCTGATTATGTGATATTATCAGTAACTGTTGACGCTTCACGAATACCTGTGGGTACACCTATATATTTAGGTGTCGATTTTGATGCTTATGTAAACGGTTGCGATGGCGGCGCTGCTTATATTTTGCCTAATATAGACAATAATAACGGCAGAGGAGGAGTTGTCGATACGGGAAGAGTTGTTGAATTAACCACAGACCAAATGAAAACATTACGATTGGTAGCAACCAGAAATGCACGAGGAACCGGTAAATTACTTGGAGTTTTCACAATGAGCCAACCATTTGTAAGAGGATATTCCGACATCTTTGGTTGGCTGCGTCACGTTAAAATTACTATTGACCCATGGAGAAGTACTTTTCGCTTTGGTGATTACAGCGCGATATCCTGCAAAGGAAATGGAGTTTGGGACAGCGCATTAGGAGTTGCATACGAATTAGAAGCAGGTGAAGAAACAACCGTAACTACCGGTTTAACATTTACAAGTGATATACTTTCGGAATTAGATTACGTGTGGTTGGATGCTGTCGGAAACGAATATAAAAATCTGAAAGTAAAGCAAGGCGATAATATTGCACTGAAATTAAAAGCATTATCTTATTCAAACGTAAACAATATACAATTCAAAGTTAATATGCACGGGCTGAAAATGCAGGGTAACTGTTTGGAGCAAGGCTTTAAACAAGGCTTGGGAACATTTGCCTGTCAGCAAGGAAATGATGTTTATGAAGTTTCGGGCGCAGGAATGGCGGAATTGGATGTCGCAAATATTACAATACCTTTAACTGTACCGCAACAATGCGGTCAATGGACAATAAATGGCGGTAGTATTACTAATGTACGAAATATTCTTCCGTTAGGAGCTGCTGCTGTGCTTACTGCCGAATCAGAAATAAATTTTGCTTCGGGCGGAAACAAAACAATATCACCGGGGAGCGATGTTAAAATTACTGTAAAATTACCCGATGGAATTACAGCATTAGAAAATGTCAGAGTAAATGTTCGATATGTCGGCAACACAGGAGTTTATACTTCGTTGCCCGATTTTGTAATAATACCGGCAGGTGCCAACAGCACCGATTTAACAATAAAATCGGATGCAAGTATCAGCGAAAAAGATTTACTGACAATTACATTAACCAAAACCGACAAAACTTACGTTACCTTAGGCGCAAATAAAACAATTAATGTTGTAGCGCAAAGTATGCAGGCTAACGACGATTATATTTCAGTGTTTGACTGCAAATCGCTTACTGCCGATGTGCTGGCTAACGACTTTATTCCCAACGGCGCAAACGCTACTCTTAGTTTGGTATCAAATCCAAAAAAAGGGAAAGTTGAAATAAATAATTCAAAACTGATTTATACAAACACATCATGTTCGGGCGCAACGATTGACGAATTTACTTATCAGATTTGCGATGCTAATAATTGTCGCAAGGCTGCTGTTCGTGTAAATGTGTTGAGGTTGCCTCAGATTACATTAAAAGAAGAATGTTCGTTTATGCCTGTTTTGATGTTGGATTTTCAATCTGCGGGCGCGGTTTACGAATGGCAATATCGCAGCGGAGCAACAGGTTCGGTGTGGACTAAAGTTGCCGATAACAATAATGAATTAAAAACCATTAATCAAGGAGAATATCGCGTAAAAATATCTTACTTAGGACAAGAAGTATTTACAACAGAAAAAAAGTTAAAAATAACAGAACAAACTACAATCAACCAAATAAATGAAACCTTATATAGAATACAATTGAATTAAAATATGAAATCAATAAATAAGATGAAAAAGATAAAATTTTTAATATATGCCTTAACGGCGATACTTTTATGTTCAGTATCGCCGATTGTGGCGCAAACAACTGCAGAATCAGGCTCATACAGCGCAGCCAACAATGTAATAAGCAGCTACGGAATGGCTTTTCACAAATCTGCATCTGATGTTTTAAGAATAGGCAGCGTAAATAATTCAATTAGCGAATTTGAATCATCCGTTTATGCACCTGCCACACAAACAGGCAGTTCAACATTAGGCGCTGTAAATCCCAATTATGAAAATCCTTTCGGATATACAATTTCCTGTAATGCAGGTATGAGTTGGGAATTAATAGTTGGCGGAATAAATGTTTCTGTCGCCGGAGCAACCTCCGGAAAACTAATCGCATGGATAGATTTTGACGAAAATGGCGTATTCGACTCATACGAAGCGTCTGAAATTATTACCGCAACCACCGGACAGCACACTTATTCTCTGCGCTGGACGTCATTTCCCAATGACACAAAACTTAAACTAAATACCTATATGAGAATACGTTTGACTACAGACGCTATTGATGAAACAAATAGCCATAGCAACGTTTCTGACGGCGAGGTTGAAGATTATGTAATATCAATTAATTTTGCAGATATATCAAAAACCGCTGTCTCTGATAATTCGATTAATACTCACGCAAATATTAACGATATTATTACATATACAATTAATCTCACCAAAAATACACAACGAAATATTACTGTTTTCGACCCTCTGCCCGAAGGTACTACTTTTGTAGATGCCGATAACGGCGGAGTTTTGTCTAATCTGACTATTGATGGACAACAAGTTTCGGCTGTTGTATGGTCGAATAATATAGCCGTAACCAATCCTACGACTTATAATCTTTCGTTTCGTGCAAAACTTACATCGTTACCGGCAAATACCGACACTATATATAATGTAGCGTTTGTTACCGCCGCCGGAATTAACGATACTATTTCAACTGCCGATAATTGCAATCTTGCAAAAATTACTGTAAACAGATGTCTGTCGCAAAATGATACGGCTCATGTTATCATAAACGGCAGTGTAAATATAGATGTATTGTCTAACGATATGCCGGCATGTTCGCCCGCTAATCTCAGCATTGATACTGTTTCAAATTCAGGTTTGCACTACGGTTCGCTTAAAATAAATACTGATAATACAATTACTTATACTGCAAACAAAGGCGGCTATGGCATTGATAGTGTAGAATATCGCGTAGTTTGCGGAAGCGGAAATTTATGTGGCAGTAAGGCATATATGATTGTGTCAAAACCCTTATCAAATCAATATAAAACATGTCAGGATTCAACCCTTATTATAGGAATGAATCATATCAACGGTGTTGAATATTTTTGGTATGATGCAGCCGTAAATGGCAATCAGTTACGCCCGACCGCAAAAGATACTATTATAATTAAAAAAGATAACACGCCAAATCAATCGTGGTATGTAGAAGCGCGATATAACGGAAAAATATTTTCACCCCGTTATCATATTACCGTTTCTATGGATAGTTTACCCGATGTTCCTGTCGTGTCTTCATTATATGGAAACGATAAACTCTGCGGCAGTGCAAATACTATAACATTAAAAATAACAAATCCCGAACAAATATTAACTTATCAATGGTATAAAAATGATAATATTATTGCGGGCGCAACGGGGCTGACATTGACGGTAAATTCACCCGGAACATATAAAGTGCGTACGCTTAGTACACTTGGATGTCCTGTTTTTTCTGCACCAAAAACTATCACACAGGATATAGCTGTTGATTTTAAGAAACCTGTAATTTCATCTGCATCGGGAAGCACTCTTATTTGTGGAAATTCGGGAAGTATTGCTTTGAAATTGATTAATTCAACTGATTATGTGGGCGCTACCTACAAATGGTACAAAAACGACACGCTTATTTCTAATGCCACAAGTACATTATATATAGCATCCGATAGCGGAAAATATCATATTGCAGTAACTGTCGGCAATTGTATAGCAGCATCCGAAAAAATTCAGGTAACAAAAGATAATACAATTTCAATAACCAAACCGACATTAAACAGTCAGGATAACACAACAGCACTTTGTGGTACAAATAGTAAGATAAGATTATACGTAAGCAATGCAACTGTATATCCTGCAACAGCAATGTATGTATGGTACAAAGGCGATGTAGAATTAACGCGCGGCGCAGGTATGACAAATTACATAACTGACGCAGCAGGCGATTACAAAGTTTATGTGTATGAAAATGACGCAAATAACTGCGGTTCATTATCAAATGTAATAACACTAACACAAGGTACAGGCACGAGCATAACTAAGCCTGCAATTATTTCAGTATCAGGTGCAAATAATATTTGTGGTGATAATTCCGGCATAATGTTAGAATTAACAACAATTTATTCAGGCACAACAATAAAATATCAGTGGTTCAATGGCACAACACCGATTGCAAATGCTACAAACACAAATTATTACGCAACAGCAGCAGGAAGCTACAAAGTGCTTGTAACGGTTGACGGCTGTTCTGACGAATCAAATGTAATAGCAATTACAAAAAATAGCATAGGCACAATTACGAATCCGATATTAAACAGTCAGGATAATACGACAACTCTTTGTGGTACAGGTAGTAAAGTAAGATTATACGTAAGCAACGCAACTTTATATCCTGCAACGGCAATGTATGTATGGTACAAAGGCGATGTAGAAATTTCCCGCGGTGCAGGAATGACAAATTATATAACTGACGCGGCAGGCGATTACAAAGTATATGTATATGAAAATGACGCAAATAACTGCGGTTCATTATCGAATGTAATAACAATTACAAGCGGCATAGGCACAAGCATAACTAAACCTGCAATCGTTTCAGTATCAGGCGCAAATGATATTTGCGGCGACAATTCGGGCATAATGTTAGAATTAACAACAGTTTATTCAGGTACAACAATCAAATATCAATGGTTCAACGGCACAACACCGATTGCAAATGCTACAAATACAAATTATTACGCAACAGTAGCAGGAAACTATAAAGTACTTGTAACAGTTGATGGTTGTTCGGACGAATCGAATGTAGTAGCAATTACAAAAAATACTACCGGAACAATTACTAACCCGATATTAAACAGTCAGGATAATACAACAACTCTCTGTGGAACAAATAGTAAAGTAAGATTATTTGTAAGCAACGCAACTGCATATCCGGCAACAGCAATGTACGTATGGTACAAAGGCAACGTAGAAATTTCTCGCGGTGCAGGAATGACAAATTATATAACTGACGCGGCAGGTGATTACAAAGTGTATGTATATGAAAATAATGCAGATAACTGTGGTTCATTGTCAAATGTAATAACACTAACACAAGGTACAGGCACGAGCATAACTAAGCCTGCAATTATTTCAGTATCAGGTGCAAATAATATTTGTGGCGATAATTCCGGCATAATGTT
>JAITOP010000136.1 GCA_031289895.1 Prevotellaceae bacterium | reverse complement strand
CATAAAACTCCCAAAGTACAATACCAACGCTTACCGATACATTCAGCGAGTGTTTTGTTCCTTCTTGCGGAATTTCAATGCACAAATCGCTTGCATCAACGGCGGGCTGCGAAACTCCGCGAACTTCGTTGCCAAAAACGAGAGCGTATTTTTTGTCGGTTTCAAAAACAAAATTATTCAGCATCACGCTGTCATCTGTTTGTTCTATCGAAATTATTTTATAATCGTTTTTTTTGAGAAAATTTATTGCATCAATTGCCGTTTCAAAATGTTGCCAATCAACCGAATCCTCTGCGCCGAGAGCCGATTTGTGAATTTCGGCATTTGGCGGTGTAGCTGAAATTCCGCACAAAAAAATACTTTCTATTCTAAACGCATCGCCTGTGCGAAAAGCCGCGCCAATATTATGCTGACTGCGAACATTATCAAGCACCACAACAACAGGCAGTTTCGGCACTTGCTTAAATTGTTCGACAGATAATCTGTTAAGTTCGCTGTTTTGTAATTTTCGCCGCATATCCTTATCTGTCAAAAATTAATCGTTCGCCTCGTGCCGTGTCGTCAATTTTGCCGTTGCTGTAAACTAATTTTCCGTTTACAAATGTGTGTATAACTTTGGTTTTGAACGTGATATTTTCAAACGGCGTCCATGCACATTTGTATAAAATATTTGATTTGTCGGCTTTCCATCTCGTGTTCTGATTTATAAGCGCAATATCGGCTTTGTAGCCTTCGCGTATGAATCCGCGATTTTTCACCGAAAAAATTTTTGCAGGATTATGACACATACATTCAACAACTTTTTCGATTGTAAACACTTTTTTATCAACCAATTCCAGCATTACGTTCAGCGAATGCTGCACCGAAGGCAATCCCGACGGGCAATCAAGATAATTGTCGCTTTTTTCGCTGAGTAAATGCGGAGCGTGGTCGGTTGCCACAACATTAATAATGCCTTGCGATACGGCATAACGCAAAGCATCTCTGTCAGTTTGTGTTTTTATTGCTGGGTTGCATTTTATTAATCCGTTCAGGTTTTTATAATCATCGTTGCAAAACCACAGGTAGTGCGGGCAGGTTTCCGTTGATATGCGACTGTTGTTGAGCGCGGTAAGTATTTCTACTTCTTTTGCTGTTGATATATGCAAAATGTGCAATCGCGAGTTGTATTTTTCGGCAAGTTCAACCGCGTGTTTTGCTGATGTTGCGCAGGCTTCGTCGCTGCGTATTTTGCAGTGATATTCAAACGGAATATTATCATTGAATTTGCTTTTAAAATATGCAAGATTATTTTTGATTATATTTTCGTTTTCGCAATGTACGGCAATCAATACGGACGATTGCTCAAAAATCGCTTCAACGCTTTTTTCATTATCAACAAGCATATTTCCTGTTGATGAACCCATAAAAATCTTAATTCCGCAAATATTTTTCGCATCTATTCGTTTTATTTCGTCTATATTTTGATTTGTTGCGCCAAGATAAAACGAATAATTTATCAACGATTTTTGGCTTGCCGTTTCATATTTTTTTTCAAGATTTTCGATATTTGTAGCGGCAGGATTTGTATTTGGCATATCCATAAACGAAGTAACTCCGCCGGCAGCGGCAGCAATAGTTTCGGAGCGAATATCGGCTTTGTGAGTAATTCCGGGTTCGCGAAAATGCACGTGGTCGTCAATCACACCCGGAATAAGAATTAATCCGGCAGCATTAATAATTTCGTCGGCATCAATGTTTTCGGGCAATTCGGAGTTTTTTAAAAAGATGTGTTTTATAATATCATCAACAATTAAAATACTTCCTTCGTATGATAATCCTTCGTTTACAATAGTTGCATCTTTTATAAAAATTCGCATTTTCGACAATAAATATTAATGATAAAATTATTTTTTATGTTGTTTTTTGATATTTCTGAATCGTAGCTTAAGCACGCCCCACATTGCCTCGCCGAAAATAGAACTGCTCATTTTTGATGTGCCTAATTTTCTGTCGATAAAAATTATGGGAACTTCTTCGATTTTAAATCCGAGTTTGTATGCCGTATATTTCATTTCTATTTGAAAACCATAACCTTTCATGCGAATTTTATCAAAATTTATTGCGCTCAGCACATTTCGTTTGTAACATATAAATCCGGCGGTGCTGTCTTTCACTTTCATTCGTGTAATAATGCGCACATATTTCGAGGCTGAATATGATATCAGCAATCGGCTGAATGGCCAATCTACAACATTCATTCCAGAGATGTATCGCGAGCCGATAGCAACGTCAGCGTTGTTTTTGCAAGCATCGCACAATTTTATAAGGTCGTCGGGATTGTGCGAAAAATCGGCATCCATTTCAAAAACATAATCTGCGCCATTTTCCAAACACCACTTGAAACCGGCGATGTAAGCAGTCCCCAAACCGAGTTTGCCTTTACGTTCTACGATATTCAACCTGTCCGAAAATTCGTTTTGCAATTGTTTTACGATATTTGCAGTGCCATCGGGCGAACCGTCGTCAACAATCAGAACATTAAACCCGCCGTCAAGCGACAAAACTTTGCGGATAATTGCCTCAATATTTTCCTTTTCGTTGTAAGTTGGAATTATAACAATTTTTTTATCAGTCATAAAATTTATTTTTATATTCTGCAAAAGTATAAAAAAATGTTGGAATAGACATTAGACATTAGTCGTTAGTCGTTAGTCATTAGTCGTTAGTCGTTAGTCGGTTGTTCATTTGTTGATTTGTTTTTTTTGTTGATTTGTTTTTTTGTTGATTTGTTTTTTGTTGATTTGAATTAACACGCAGATTAAAATCAATTACGAATTACGGAATTACGAATTACAAAATTTGTAGAAAAATGAACTTCATAACTTTAAAAACTTTATAACTTTAAAAACTTTATAACTTTAAAAACTTTATAACTTTAAAAACTTTATAACTTTATGAACTTCATAACTTTAAAAACTTTTACCTTCCGACCAACGACCAAATACCAACGACCAAATACCAAATACCAACGACTAAATACCAACGACCAAATACCAACGACCAATTCCCGATTACCATTTTTGAATTAAATTTGCGAACTTTGCAAAAAATTACGGTTAAAATGATAGAACTCGAAAAAAAAATAATAGTAGCATTAAAAACGGTGTACGACCCCGAAATTCCTGTAAATATTTACGATTTGGGTTTGATATACGAAATACTTATTGACGACAACAAAATTGTAACAATAACAATGACCCTCACTGCGCCCAATTGTCCTATGGCTGACGAACTTGTGGACGATGTTTACAACAGCGTAAAAGCAATTGACGGAATATCGAATGTGATTGTGAAATTAACTTTCGAACCGATGTGGGACAAAAGTATGCTGACCGAAGAAGCCTTGCTGGAACTTGGATTGATGTAATTGAACGCTAAAAATTTCGGAATGAAAAAATCGAAAATATATCTTCTTTTCGGCTCTGACACGGGTGATAAAAAAAAGCATATAAACGATGCTCGCAATTTTGTGGAAAGCGAAATTGGCGAAATCGTTGCAGAGTCGGCGTTGTATGCATCCGAAGCGTGGGGTTTCGATTCCGATACGATGTTTTTAAATAAAGTGATTGTCGCAGAAAGTTATTTGGATGCCTTCGAAATACTTGCTCTCACTCAAAAAATAGAGATAAAAATGGGGCGCACCAATAAAACAACCGATAAATATCAATCGCGCATAATTGATATTGATATTCTTTTTTGTGATGATAAAATTATAGAAACGCCACAACTGAAAATTCCGCATCCGCAAATACAAAACCGCCGATTTACCTTGCAACCGCTGGCAGAAATTGCACCCGATTTTGTTCACCCGAAATTGCAAAAAACCATTGCCCAATTACTTGCCGATTGCACAGACGAAAAACGTGTGACTTGCGTTTGAAATTTACCTATAACCCGCGCTTTGGCAGCGGTATCGGGTTTGCCCTCGTTTGTTACAGGGCTGCACAGTTTTTTCGACAACTCTACTTCGGCTGCCAATCCTAAACTTTTGAAACCCTGACAGTCGATTTCGAGATAGGTTAAATTGCCGTTCATTTCGCCTGTCAGTTTTTCAAACGAGCCTAATAAACGTAATATTACATTGTCGCCGCTTATGTGTATCTCCTTGTCTTTCAGCAAAACCAACTTGGCATCGCCTACAATATCGCCCTCGTATGATAATTTTATGCCTTTTGCGCCGAAAAGCAACGAATCGTTTTTGCTTGTTTCTGCCAGCGCGTAAACATCAAATTCGGTATAACCGTTTTTTGCATTGATTGCGGCTTGGGTTATGGCTATGGTTATCTTTACGTTGTTGATTGATTTTGATAAACCTATGGGCAAAATATTCATATCTACATGAGCCAGATTGTCGGTATAAGCATCTTTGGACGCTATATTGGCAAAGGCTGCACGCGCATTTTTTATGTTTTCTTCTATGCTCTCCTGTGCCTGTAAATTTATCCCAAAACCTGCCATAAAAAGCAAACATAAGTAAATTTTTATTAACGTTTTCATTTCGTTTTATTTATTTTTATTGTTTCTATTTTCTGTTTTATTATCCTTTTGTTTTTGTTTTGCAAGGCTTAAAATCTTGCTTTTATCTCAACATAGTTTAATAGTTTTTATTATTTTCTCATATCATTAATTTTCTTTTCTATATTTTTTAGTTCTTTTTTTGTCGGGTATTTATACTGCTTTTTCTTTGTTTTTGAAAACAAATTTTTAATACTTTTTATTAATCCTTTTGGATCGTAATCATCTTCAATATCATAAATATCTTTTATTATTCCCTCGTGGTACAATCTGCATTTATATTTGTAACGACTAAATTCTTTTATTTCTTTTATTAAGAGATATATACCTAATAACAACACTATAGATAATATACTTATTATTCCCGATTTTCCAAAAAGTTTAACCATTATCTTCGTTAAAGCCATTGAAAAGCGCTGATTCGTATCACCAGTTATTTTAATATTTGAATAGTGGCTATAAACTTCTTCTTCAGAAAGATTATAGATGCTTAAAACAAGCCAAAATCCAAGAGTTAATGCTATACAATAAAAAAATATATATAAATAATATTCTCGTGGATGTTTAAATGCCTTCTTCATTATTCTGCCCATGATACTTTTTCTCCTCTTTGTATAAGATTTTGAGATAAAATCTCTAAAAAATTTTGTAAATTTTCACTTGTCATTATTTGTCTTAAATTTCTTTCAATAATATCATAATTACCCGGTTTTGCTATTTCTTGTGCTAATTTTTTAATTGCAGTATTCTTTCTTAATGTTCTGAAAATATAACTTGTCCCTAATCGTATTGCACATGCTATACCCCCGTTAAGCGGCATTTGCAATGCCGCTTTTTTAACATTATCTGATTTGTAATGCTATACTTATTTTCTGTTGTTCTCATATTGTTTTATATTTTTCATTTACTTTATCATTTAACAATTACAAATTGTTTTTTGTTTCCAAGCGGCATTACAAATGCCGCTCAAAGGGTTTTTTCTTGGAACTTTTAGGGACATTTTATGACATTGGGGATTGTCCTAATGTCATAAATAGTCCTTTTATTGTTTCTAATAATCTTTTGTTCCCGTCCATTCGGATTTGCAATC
>JAITOP010000119.1 GCA_031289895.1 Prevotellaceae bacterium | reverse complement strand
TTGAAATTGTCTAAGTTTCGAAAGCAAGAATAAAAGCTACGCTTTTTAGTTTAATATTTTAGAATTAATCCGTTTATTCTATAAATCGTTTTATTGTTTATTTACCTGCAAATATAAGTGTTTTTTTGCTTAACCGGTATAAATTGGGTCTGTTTTTTTTATGATTGCCACAAACCTAACAGGTTTTTAAAACTAAAAACTAAAAGTTAAAAACTAAAAGTTGGCTGACGCCTGTTATCTGCGCTTTGCGCAACTTTTAGTTTTTAGTTTTTAACTTTTAGTTTTTATAAGCTTTCTATATCGGTTCGGCGAAGGCTCTTTGCCTTCGTTTTGCAATAAATAGCGCCGGAAGCAAAAGCATATTATATTTATATTATTGATGTTAGTTTTTTATTTTAAAAAAAGTTGTATATTTGTAAAATAAATAACAAATTAACAGCAGGATTGCGCAGCAAGCCTTAATAAAAACAATAAAAAATAAAACAGCATGAAAAAACGATTGATTATCATCTCTTTGGCGATACTTGGTTTTGCCAACCCGATACATGCCGGAAAGTTTAAAGGTTTATCGGTAGGAGCTAATGCCGGCTATTCTAACTTTGATGCTTGGAATGGCGATGTCTTTTGTCAAGCCAATTTTCAGTTTGGCCGCTTACGCTTTGAACCTAAAGCAGGAATTGGCAATCACCCGTTTCAGATTGATTTTGAAGAACTTAATGGTTTGAATGTGGAGTCGGCAGGCTTGTTTTTGGAAGGCGCTATTTATCCATTTCGCCAATATCTGTTTACCGGTTTACGGCTGGAGTATGACTACAACTGGTTTACCGGAAGTGCTCAACAACGCTTGGATGAGAAGTATATAAAAGCTCCGATGGGTTTCATGGGCTTTACTTTTTCCGGCATGGCAGGCTTGGATATTCCGCTTTTCAAAGCGGTGAGCCTCCGTTTATCCGTCTCGCCGGGGGTGAGAATATACACGTTAAACGAATGGGAGGCGAGCGGCAATGGCGTTCAAATCAATCTATCCAGTCGAGGCGAGCCGGAGGTCCAGTTTGTCAATCAATGGAATGTGGGTATTGTTATTCGGTTGTTTGACAAGAAATAAACTTAGCTTGACTTCACTCGGCGTAGCGTTACACAGTCGGAGTGCGACTTAAAGTCGCACCCTGACTTCTCAAAAATTGCTCAAATGATATTTTGCAGCAACACCTCCGTTTCCAAACCCATTTTCGAGAAGGCGAACCATTTCTTTCCCAAATCTTTGAGTGAAGCGCCGATATGATACACTACATCATCAATAAAAAGAAAACGGTCATGCGATTTTGTAAATAATCCTACTTTAATTGGCTGATATTGTGCGTTGTGTCGTTGCAAGTCGAGTTGCAGTTGAGGGGTAATTTGCGCCGTATAAATGGTGGCTGTTATGCCATTGTTTCGTTTCGATAGCAACATTAAATCGCTATTGTCTATATAGTTATCTATCAAAATAATGGACTTTTTTGCAGATTTTATTAAATCGGAAACAAAATTGTAGGCATCAAAAATTTGTCCATCATAAAATATGCCTTCGACAGGCGGTAAGGCGGTTTTTACGAAAAAATCAATTTTCTTTTCGGTTTCGGCAACACGGTGTTCCAATCGTTCAAATCGCTGATTGATTGCGTAACCTTTTAGCACATAATCTCTCAATGTTTTGGTTGCCCAAATACGAAACTGAGTGCCTTGCTGCGATTTAACTCGATAACCAACAGAGATAATTACATCAAGATTATAGAGTTGTACGATTGAAGTTTGTGTTTTACCCTCCATAGCGCCATGTTGAGTGGTATGTGCAAAATTTGCACATACCACATTTTCCTGCAATTCTCCTTCCGCAAAAATATTGCGAATGTGTTTACTGATAACGGTTCTCTCTCGTTGGAAAAGCATACACATTTGTGCCTGCGTAAGCCATACCGTTTCATTCTCAAGTAGTACTTCCAATTGTACGGAATTGCCTTGTTGATAAAGTACTATTTCGTTTTTTTCATTCATTGGTTTTTGATTTTTTTCTGTACGTAAAGGTAGTGTTTTGCTGTGAATTACAAAGAAATTCCAAAAACAATATTTTTCCAAATATTCAAAAAAATTGCAATTTATTCTCAATTTATTTATAATTTTGCAAAAAACAAGTCATTTTTATAAAATTATGAATCGTATAACTAAAAAAATCAAACTGTCAATTCTCTGTTTTGCAGTGTCATTGCAGGCATTTGCGCAAACGAATGTTGAAGATGTTTCAAAAATTATTTCGGAAACTAATTGGAACGGAAAAAAAATAACGGAAAATATCGTGCTGAAACAGGCGCAAATCGAAATTTTTGATTCTAAACAAAGTATCAGTATTCTTGAAATTAAGCCAAATTCCAATACTCGCTTGGCAATTAATGATGTCAGCGATACGCTTATCACTACAAGCCAATTGTGCAAACAAGTTGATGCCGTTGCCGGCGTTAATGCTTCGTTTTTTGATATGAAAAACGGCGGTTCGGTTGATTTTGTGCGCGTTAACGGCGATATTCTGCACAGGCACACACGATTATCGCAAATGAACAATGCGGCGCTTGCAATATACAAATGGGGAGTGCAAATACTTGAACGCGATACCACCGATGCCGAATGGGAATACAATATAAATTGTGAAAATGTGATGGTTGCCGGACCTCTGATTATGAAAAACGGACTGCCTGCAAAACTTCAAAAAACAGCATTCAACGAAAACAGACATCCGCGCACTTTTGTGGCAACAAAAACAGACGGAAATGTGTTGTTTGTTGTGGTTGACGGTCGAAACGCAAATGCTGCGGGAATGAGCATCAACGAGCTTTATATTTTGTCGAAAGCGCTGGAATGTGCGGATGCAATGAATTTCGACGGCGGCGGTTCGTCGGCAATGTACGTGAATGGCGAAGGCGACAACGGAATTGTTAATTATCCGAGCGATAACAAGCTGTTCGACCATTACGGCGAGCGGCGTGTTGCAAATGTAATTTATGCTAAAGAAATCAAACCTTTTAAATTTGCGTTTTTCACAGATATACACACAGGTACAGCAACTTCCGAAGAAGATTTGATGCGCTGTATCGAAGATGTAAATTTGCAGAACGATATTGATTTTGTGATTGTAAACGGCGATGTTACCGAAAACGGTTTGAACTCCGAAATAGAAACAGTGAAAAGCAGGCTCGACAAACTCAATAAAAAATATTACGCTATTGCGGGAAATCACGAAACAAAATGGACGGAATCGGGTCATACACGTTTTGCACAGGTTTTTGGCGATAATAAAATCGCATTTAAACACAACGGAATTCAATTTGTGGGATTTTCGTCGGGACCCGTTCTGCGCATGGGCGATGCTCATGTTTCGCCAAAAGAAATAAGTTGGTTGAAAAACACTTTGCAATCGATGGAAAACAATAAACAACCTGTAATCGTATTTACACACGTGCCTTTGATTGAACCCGCCGACCAGATTGACAACGGACACGAAATCGCCGATATTATCCGCCAATACAACACACGAGTAATTCTGAACGGACATTATCATCACAATCGCGCTTTGGATGCCGACGAAATTCCAGCCGTAATATGCCGTTCAACATTGCGTGCAAACAAAGATGTAGGCGGTTACAGCATTTTCACCGTTGATGCCGATTCGATGAAAGTTTTTGAAAGAAATCCCATCGAAAAAACAGAAAAACAATGGCATTCGCTATCGATGACAAAAGAATATTATTCGAAAGAAATTCAAAAACATAATTTAGGTAACGATTCGATAAATGAATTATATCCTAATGTGAAAGTTAAATGGCAAATCGAAACTGGCGGAATTATTACAAACACGGCGGCTGTTGAAAACAACAAAGTGATTGCCGGAAACGAAAACGGCGAAGTGTATTGCCTCAACGCCGAAACAGGCGAAATTATATGGAAATATCAAACCCGAAATTCCGTATATTCTACTCCCGCTATCGAAAACGGCAAAGTTATTTTCGGTTCGTGCGACAGCAGTATTTACTGTTTAAATATCGCCACAGGGCAAAAACAATGGGAAATAAAAACCAATCACACCGTAATGGGAACGCCTGTTATAGAAAACAAAACGGCATATATCGGCGGTAGCGATGGCGTTTTTAGAGCAATAAATACCAGCAACGGAAAAATTATATGGACATACAGCGGAATAAAAGGATACGTAGAAAGCAAGCCGCTGATTTACGACAATAAAATAATATTCGGAGCATGGGATACCAATCTTTATGCGCTCAACAAAAGCGATGGAACACTTGCGTGGAAATGGAATAACGGACAATCGCGCCTGCATTTTTCACCCGCAGCCTGTATTCCTGTTGCAAACGATGGTAAAATTTTCATAGTCGCCCCCGACAGATTTATGACCGCGCTTGACGCAAAAACAGGCGAAATCGTTTGGCGCACAAACAAACACCGAGTGCGCGAAACTATTGGCATTTCAGAAGATAAAAGCAGAATATATGCACGATGTTTTGTTGATACGATATTTTGCATTTCGTCAACCGCAAACAATTTTGAAGAACTCTGGTTTGCCGAAACAGGCTACACGTATGACATAAATCCGTCGATGCCGGTTGAAAAAGATGGCGTAGTATTTTTTGTAACAAAAAACGGAATGTTTGTAGCCCTGAAAGCCGACAACGGCAAAATACTGTGGAAACATAAATTTCGCAACACAATAATCGCCACACTAACGCCCATAAGCAACAGCGAAATAATTTTTACCACTCACGATGGAATTTTAGGGAAATTAAGAATTAAAAATTAAGAATTAAGAGTGAGGAGGAATGAAAATCCCTAACTTCGACTAACGGCTTATGACTAACGACTTACGACTTATAACTTACGACTTATGACTTACGACTTATGACTTACAACTTACGACTAACTATTTAACATTTGATTTTAAAATATTTTTTGTTCTCGGTTGTTTACTTAATTAGAACTAATTTTGGTTCGGATTAAATTAATATTAACAATTAAATAAAAATTATTATGAAAAGAGGTATTATTAAACTATTATTTTTTGTAACTTTGGCGCTTGCCGGTTTCACTGTTATTGTAATGTTACTGTGGAATGCTGTTATAACAAGTATTTTTGCACTTGGTGCGATTAATTTTTGGCAAGCTGCTGGATTACTTTTGCTCCTGCGCATTTTGTTTGGCGGAATTGGACGTAAACCTAACTGGGGAATGCAGGGAGGAGGTTTTGGAGAACATGTTCACGGACGCTTTCACGAAGATCATCGTAAAAATCTTCGCGAAAAATGGATGAAAATGTCGCCAAAAGAAAAAAGCGAATTTATGATAAGAAAAAAGCGAGCATGGCATTTGATGGGAATGACAGAAGAAGAACTAAACGCATTTATCAGTAAATTAGATACTGACAATGCCGATAATGTTGACGATTCTTCGTCTGAAAACAGCGATGGAAAAGAATGAGAAAAAAACAGTTGAAACCCTTGTTGAAGAATATCAGCCGCAGCTAAAAGCATTTATTCGTAAGCGAGTTAACAATAAACAAGATGCCGATGATATTTTGCAAGAAGTGTTTTATCAGTTAGCAAAAGCCGACAGTCTGCTGAAACCCATAGAACAGGTTTCGGCATGGCTGTACAGAGTTGCCCGAAATCAAATAATCAATCACAGGAAGAAAAAACGAGAGTATGAACTTCCTGTTTTTGATAGCGAAGACGAAACAGACATAATGGAAGAATTTTCTAAAATCCTTTTCGACAATAGCTACTTGGCGGATTCGCCCGAAATGGAATATCTGAAATCGCTTGTGTGGAAAGAATTAGAAAATGCACTTTTAGAATTGCCCGCCGAACAATGCGAAGTTTTTGAACAAACAGAATTGTTGGGATTTTCGTTAAAAGAAATATCGCAACAAACAGGAGTTTCGGTAAATACGCTGTTGTCGCGCAAACATTACGCTGTTGTACATTTGCGCGAACGATTGAAAGAACTATATTACGATATAATAGAAATGTAAATATAAAATATTAATTATAAATGAAATATAAAATGTAAGAATGACACATTTGCCGATTTTAGTACACGACCTTGTCTTAATATTAATGACAGCCGGAGTTGTAATCATTTTATTCAAATGGTTAAAACAACCTGTTGTATTGGGTTATATTGTTGCCGGATTTTTGGTAGGTCCGCACATGAACCTGTTGCCAACCGTTATTGATAATGCAAGCATAGAAACATGGTCTGAAATCGGAATAATATTTTTGCTGTTTGCTTTGGGATTGGAATTCAGATACAAAAAACTGCTTGAAGTAGGAAGTTCCGCACTTATTGCCACCGTAATAAATATGGCATTGATGATTAGCATAGGATATTTAGTCGGATATTTATTAGGCTGGACAGGCATCGAAAGTCTTTTTTTGGGCGGAATGTTATCAATGGCATCTACAACAATAATAATAAAAGCGTTTACCGATATGAACAAACAAAATCAACGCTTTTCGGATATTGTTTTTGCCATTCTTATTATCGAAGACCTTGCCGCTATTTTAATGATGGTGCTGTTTTCGACCATTGCCGTTAGTCGCAAGTTTGAAGGAATACAATTTGTAGAATCGTTGCTGAATCTCACATTTTTTATAGTAATATGGTTTGTTGTAGGCATTTATATCATACCCACAGTATTTAAACGAATAAAAAAATATTTAAGCGACGAAACATTAATAATTGTGTCGGTAGGATTATGTTTAGGCATGGTTCTTATTGCCCATACCGTAGGATTTTCGGCAGCTTTGGGCGCATTTATAATGGGTTCTGTTTTAGCAGAAACATCCGAAGCAAAGCGCATCGAATATTTAGTGCGACCGCTGAAAAACCTGTTTGGCGCAGTATTTTTTGTATCCGTAGGAATGATGATTGTACCGGCTCTGATATTAGAACACATAACGCCTATATTAATTCTTACGGCGATAATACTTATATTTCCGCCCCTGTTTACAACCTTAGGAATTTTAGCATCGGGCGAAAGCCTGAAAGTTGCAATACAATCGGGACTAAGTTTGGCGCAAATAGGCGAATTTTCATTTATAATAGCCACAACAGGAATACAATTGGGAGTTATAAGTGAGTTTATATATCCTGTGATAGTCGCAGTATCGGTAATAACAACGTTTACAACACCTTACGGCATAAGATATTCCGAATCAATTTACAATAAAATCGTTAAAATTATACCTGCAAAATGGAATAAACTAATTGTTGGACACGCAGCCAAACGGCGAGAAACAATAAGTATATCAAGCGATTGGAGTAAACTGATAAAAATATTGTTTATTCCTATTTTCATATATTTTATGCTGGCAGTTGCGGTAATAACGCTTTCGCGGATATATTTGCTACCGCTAATTACAATTCAAATTCCAACCGAATGGGGATTTATAGCCCTTGCCGTTGTAACAGTATTGTTAATGTCGCCGTTTCTGTACGGAATAATAAGAATACGACCTTACGCCGCCGATTTGTACATAAAAGTATTGCAAAAAAGCAATCATCTCAGCAGAATAGCACTTTTGCTGTTGAGTTTAATTCGTGCAGTTTTGTGTATCTCGCTGATATTATATGTACTTATACCACTTTTTCCCCGCATAAAAATAATTTTGATAATAATTTCAATAATTGCGATTGCAATTATAGCATTAAATCCGGGTTACGAATCCCATGTCGAAAAATTAGAAAATAGATTTCTGGGAAATCTTAATAATGATGACGAAAAGGAAGAGCAGAGTTAATTTAATTGTTAAATAAAAATTATTTCGGCTTTGGATATTATGAAAATAAACAACATAATTTGGAATTAATAATCAAAATAATAGGAGAATTAAATATGGATAAATTAGAATATAAAGGATACTTAGGAAATATAGAATACAGCAAAGAAGATGACTGCCTTTATGGAAATGTATTAGGTATGCCAAAAGATTTAATTAGTTACGAGGGCAACACAGCATCGGAACTAATTGAAAATTTTAAAGGTAGCATTGATATGTATTTAGAGCATTGTGAACGAAAAGGCATTAAACCACGCAAGGCTTATAACGGCGTTTTAAATGTGAGAATACCTTCGGAAATACATTGTAAGATTGCAAACTTGGCAAACGCAAACGGTATAAGTATTAATGCGTTTATTCGTGAATCTATTGAAATGCGGCTTTATTTAAACAATGGTTAGTGATTAATGGTTAATGCGATCAGCGACTAAATACTGAATACGAATGAATTTTGTAATTACAAAAAACTTTAATACCTTTGTGAATTATAAATAAATATTATGAGAGAGCAATTAGGAAAATATTGTATAGACTTATCAAAGCTGGTTTTTGGCGGGGCTGTGCTCTCATCTATAATGAAAGAAGATGTATCTTTGCTATGGATTATTTTGCTTGGTGGTAGTGTAGTAAGCATATTGGCTGTAGCAGGGTTTTTATTAATAAATAAAAAAAATTAATTATGGCAGTTTTAATCTTATTTGGTATGGCAGGATTGTTTGGCATTGGAGCTATTATTTATGCACTGATTGATAATAAAAAACATGCCAAGTTTTAATGAATGATTAGTGATTAATGATTAATGGTTAATGGTTAATGGTTAATGGTTAATGCGACCAGCGACTTTAGAATGAAGAATGAAGAGTTAAGAATGACCAGCGACTAAATACTGAATACTGATATTTGGTTAATTGAGAAATATTTATTAATTTTAATGCTGTAAATAAACTTTAACGTTAAAAAACAAGTAATTATGACGTTCTTACTTATGGTCTTTATAATTTGGATATTATTAGAGTATTATGATGAAAA
>JAITOP010000085.1 GCA_031289895.1 Prevotellaceae bacterium | reverse complement strand
AAAAACATTGTTATAATACTGCCCGATACAGGCGAGCGTTATCTTTCAACAATATTGTATGCTTTTGACGAGTATCCTTTGTAGGTTTATTTTTAAGGTCTTTGGTATTTAGTCGTTGGTATTTAGTCGTTAGTCGTATATTCGTTGTAGTTATTTTTTTAAGATTGTTCAAAATCGTGGTAAATCTTTTGAGGTTTGCTGCGGTTTTTTTAAAGAATTATACTGCGATCGGCTTGATTTTATGAATAATTTTATATCACACAAAGGTGGGGTGTAAAAAATGTTTGGCTCATTTTTGCAAATGTTCGTTCTTTTTTTACCCTTATTTTTGTGAATACCCTTAGTAGCCCAAGTTTTCCCTCCTTTCCTTCCCTTATTAAAACATTGAAAATAAAGGAATAAGGGTGATTTATGAATGAATACCCTCCGTTACTAAGGGTGCTTTTGAGAATAAGGGTTAAAACAAATTTACAAATTTAAAACGAATATTTTTTAACCATTTTCAATATTTTTTACACCCTTCTGCAAAGGTTACAAAATTCTTATAAAATATTCAGAATCAACATTTAATAATAAAAGGTCAGATTAAAAAACCCAACCTTTCATTATTTCGATAAACAAATTCCTGTTTATTTCAACGCTTTCAGCAAATCGGGAAGCAGAGACGGAATTGAACTTTCAGTTTGAGCGGTATAGATATTACCTTCAACAACTGATTGTTCGTCTGTTCCTACGCAACCTTTGACAACCGATTTGATAAACGGGTGTAAGGCAACTTTCTTTCCTTTCCCGATTCCGAGATTGTCGAACAGCAATGCCGCCGCGCAATGACCAACAAGAATTTTGCCACTGTCATCGAAAGATTTAATGACGGTTAACATGTCCTGATTAAACTGTTTGCCTGCATTTTCACTGAACTTTGGCATCGCATCGCCACAAGCGAAAACAAGTGCATCGTACTCGTTTTCAAGACCTTTCAGGTTAGCCACTACATCATCAGTTTGCAAACTAATGCCGGAATTTGTTTTGATTTGCGTAGTTTCGGCTACCGCAAAAGTTTTGTAGGAAATACCGTTTTCAAAAAACGCTTCCAAATACTGAAACAGACCTGCCCCATTGACAGGATTTACTGCTAAAACTGCTACTTTTTTTGACATAATCGAAAAAATTAAATTAATAATTTAGTTACCAAAGATAATTTACTTATCTTTGCGCTGCAAAATTACAATAAGTAACTTAATTACGCAAGAGGTAATTATTTTATTATTAAATTATTGAAAAGTAATTATTATTGATTTTCAACAAGATAAAGTCAGAAAAAAATGAAAGAATTAAAAAGTTTTTTACACGATGGCATTTGTCCTATACGCGATATTCTCTCACGATTGGGCGATAAGTGGTCGCTTTTAGCATTGGTAACGCTAAACGCAAACGGCACAATGCGTTTCAATGAAATAAAAAAATCAATTGGCGACATTTCGCAACGAATGTTATCGGTTACGCTACGGTCGTTGGAAAAAGACGGTATAGTTATCAGAAAAATTTATCCAGAAGTACCGCCGCGAGTAGAATATAATCTTACCAAATCTGGCGAAAGTCTTATGTTTCACTTGAAGAATCTCATTGATTGGACATTGGAAAACGAGCAGAGCATTATTGCTTCGAGAGAGGCGTATGATGATAAAGAGTAATTGTGGGTCAGTTTATATTTTCAGTTCTTTTTGCCCGAAAAATAATTATGTTTTTATTGAAATATTTTGTAATCGCAAAAATTCAAATAGAAGAATATGAGAACAATAAATTTAAGAGTTCCTGAAATGTCCGAAATTGACACGATGCAGTTATATATGATACTTGCAAGCAGTTTGTACGAGCAGGGCAAATTGTCGTTAGGGCAGGCGGCTGAACTCGCCAACTTGTCGAAACGAGCATTTGCCGAATTGTTGAGCAGTTACAATGTATCAGTTTTTAATTATCCTGCCTCAGACCTGAAAAACGAAACAATTAATGTCTAAAACGATTATTTCAGATACGAGTTGTTTCATTGTGTTGTCAAAAACAGGGCAACTTGACTTGTTGCATCAACTTTTCGGAAATATCACAACTACCCCCGAAATTGTAGAAGAATTTGGAGAAAAACTACCCGATTGGATTGAAATTGTCGCTGCAAAAGATATTCACAAAAGGCATTTATTTGAGACACAAGTAGATAAAGGTGAGGCGAGTGCTATGGCTTTAGCATTTGAAATGGAAAATTCTCTGTTGATAATAGATGATTATAAAGCACGAAAATTGGAGCATACACTCAACATTGACTACACAGGCACAATCGGGATTATCATTTTGGCGAAACAGAAAGGGATAATCGACAGCATAAAACCGATTTTGGCAAAAATAAAGGAAACAAATTTCCACATTTCAGCAGAATTAGAACTTCAAGCACTGATACAAGCGAAAGAATAAAAAATATCAATAATTTGTGAAATGGTTATTCCGTATTCATACCAAACAGTTACCAAAACCCTTATTTCAAAAGCCGCCATTAGTAGCAAAAATTAGCCTCGACATTCTACCCTTATTTACAACATTTCAATAAGGGAATAAGGATATGTGTTACCTGTTTTCGGCTACTAAGGGAACTTTATATAAATAAGGGGTTTATATGTTTTTTATTTTCTATGTCTAAATATGTATTTTGATAACTGTTTAATATAAAATACCGGCTTTTGTAAACATCTATTATCTAAATCAATACCAACCTGATAATTGCAGATAGCACCTTTCTGCATTTTCAGAATCTTCGGGCGACCACCAATGAGCTAAGGACAAGCGGATTAATGTATTGTGCGGAATTATTTGCGGCGGATTATCGTCCATGCCAACATACTTTATCCAATGTTTTGTTCCGTCTGCGTAATGATAACGTATCTTTTCTCTATAATCCCTTTCCAGTTCTTTATCGCAAATCCAAAAACAAGTGCTGCATGATGGAACTTTTCCTTTGAAATATAAAATGATACAACGTCGTCATCTTTTAATTTACCTTCAAAAACATTTCTTATATTTCCATGATTAACAGGATATTTCTGAAATTTCAGGATATCAATCATTTCAGAATCAGGCTTTAATTCACGCATTTTACTGCGAAAAGTTACGCACACATCTTCCGAATGTGGTAATGGTCTGGTTTGATTTTTACAATATTCAATATTCCAAATATCGCGGATATTATACGGACAATCTCGTTTTAATTCATGCCGTCCTGCTTCATTTAATAATCTCACAGATAGTGATTTGTCTAAATCAATACCGCCAACACAAACATAGTTGTCGCTTATTTTGGTTTTTGAAACTATCAGAATTTTACTCATGCTTAAAGATGGATTATATCGTATTTATAACGTTTATGAAGTTCTTCTGCAACAACAGACCTGTGGCACGCATCTGCTTTTCTCTCAACACAAAACAAAACTACTTTGTTTGCACCTATCGCGTCCAACTTGTCTATAAAAGCATCAAAATCAAACTTTTCAACAATCTGCTTTTTATATTCACAAGCAAAAACTTCGCCTAATTTATTTCTATCTTTTTTGTGTTCGCCTTTTATTAAATCTTCGGATTTTTGCTTTTCGCGAATTTCGGTTGTCGGCGCCAATTCCAAAACATGACCGTATTTTATGTCTAATTCTGCCAATTTTGCTTGCAGGCGATTGCTATTAACAAAAGAATATTCACTGCCTCGAACACCTCTGCGTTGGCGAATATCACAGAATGTATCTATCTTATTTTCAACTAATTTATTAAAAAAATCCTGCTCTGTTGAACCGTAAACTCCTATTGTATAGAATTTCATATCAAATATATGCTTTACGTGATTGAAAATGTTGTTCTTCGCCAAATAAATCAGAAAGTCCAAAACCATCGGTCAGTTCAGAAATAATCTGACTTTGAGTTTTTTCTTTTGAAATATCTATAATATGCCGAAGATTGATGCCAAGTTTTTGTAATTCAATGCCTATCAGTTTGCTCCTATGACATTCCTGAGGCTTACTTTCACTGCACATTATACAAATATGAATGCCTTGATTATTAGCACTTACCAAACGTTGTAATCCCTGTTGAAAATAATCTTTTGTTTTCAGTTTATCATAATCCACATTTCCATCGTTAGTAAAACAAGTAATGTCATGCGTTGGCAATCCGCCCAATTCCTGTCCCATATAAACATATTTTATATGTTCTCGTTCAATCGACACTTTTAATGATTGTTGAGAGAAATGCGGGTTGTATTTTGAATATGGTTTTGAACGTATATCAATCAAAAACTGTATATCAAAACTATGCAGTTCCGATACAAACTCTTCTATGGTTTTATTACCATGCCCGATTGAAAAAACAGTTTGCATTTCCATAAAAACAACAATTTATATGACTACAAAATTAA
>JAITOP010000077.1 GCA_031289895.1 Prevotellaceae bacterium | reverse complement strand
CATTCAACTTCAGAGGCTTCAAATTCTGAGCGCTCACTGTGGTAACTAACATAGTTACAATAACTAACATAACAGTTTTCATATACATACTATTTTAATATAATTATTACTCAATTCTTGACTTTTAACGGGGATTTCTGCAATCATTCCCTTGCATATTAGCAGTTTAACTGTATTTTGAAAAATAACATTCCACATATAATCTAATCTACATAATTTATATCCAATTGTTTATATCGACTAAATCCCTTAAACAAAGTGAGGCAAGTTACGCAAAAAAAACAGATTGTACACTATTTTTTGTGTTAAAACGCAAAAAATAGCTGTAATCACGAAAAAATAACGGTCAAAAAAGGGTTTTAATTCGTGTAAACCATATCCAAAACACCGCTTATTCGTAAAACTTTTGCAATTCCTCAATTCGATTTAATATTGCTTTTACTGTAGAATCCAATTCGGGAGGAATACGCAAAATTAAATTATTTTCATTAGCTTTGCCGTTCAATATCCGGCAGGCATAATACAATGGTTTATAATGTTCCTGCAATTTATTTCCAAACTCCGCATGTTCGAATAATTTATTGACCAATGTTTTTTGATGATGTATCAACAAACGCTCAATCAAATCATATCGATTGTCGGTATTTTCTTTAAAAATGGCTGTAATACGATTTTCCACATCATTGAAAATACCAAGCCAAATTTCAATAATTATTAAAAAGATATTGTTTCCTTTATATTTATTCAAATATTGTTTTGTCTCGTCTTTCTTTCTGTTTTGCGAATAATACATTCCAGACAAAATCCACAAAGCATTATTATCGCCTTTTTCAATTTCTAACAGATAATATTTTTCAGCTAATTCGTTATTTTCTTGAGAAATATATTGTTTAGCTAATTGGTATGATGCCTGCGAGCTACAGAAATTTTCCAAAAAGATACTCATCCAGCGGGCTTTACGTTTCTGTTCGGGATTGCCCTGCGTTAAGATAAGCCACATATTAAAAAATCGTTCGGAAATACGGTATAAATGATAACGTTTATCGGTAGTAATCAGTTCGACCAAATTTCGTGATGTTAATGTTTTCAGATTGGCAGACACCAATTTACTTGTCATTTTACATTTTTCTGCTAATTGTTTGGTAGAACAGGCTTCCCAAATAAACGCCATTTCCAGCAATATTTTACGCATCGGGGGCGTTTCGCTTATCAATCGTTCCCGATATTGAGGTGTTGCTTCATCCATTATTTTTTGCAAAAAATCTATATCAACCGATTTTTCGTTTTGTAAAACTATTTCCATGAAAAACTGCATGGTACGAGGCAATCCATCTGTAAGCAGCCGTATATTTTCTACTTTTCCGGGATATTTTTCAATAAAATTCTTTATTTTAGGACGATTTAATACCTTACTCCAATGTTCCAGTAATTGAAATGTTTCTGCGCTGCTCAATGTCTGTAAATGGTGTTTTCGGAAAAATTCATAAAACGGTTGGTCGTATTGCCAAAAATGTTCGTCCATGCGGGTACTTGCGGCAATTATTACCAAATCGTTGAAATTGATAAGCGTTTCGCGCAACAGATTTCCGTCGTCTGTAAAATTGCCTACAATACGGTCGAAATTATCCAAAAGCAATACAGCTTTCTTTTTTTCCTGCACACAAATTTTGTGAATTTCACTGTATAAATAGCGTGAATAATCTTGCTCTTCCACAAATTCGGAAAAATCTTTTAATCTGATTTCTATTCCGAGTTTACAGGATAATTCCAGCAAAACCTGTTCCCATAAGTCCATTAAACGGTAAATTCCGGCTTGTTCTTCTGCCGGATTTACAGGAATATATTTGTTTTTGAGCTTTTTATTTTCAACAATTTCCGCTTCAACACGTTTTAACAACATCGATTTTCCGCTTCCGCGTTTGCCCAAAATCAATTCGTGCTGCACCGAGTCGTTATTCGATTTATTTAACAATGAATCAATAATAATCTCATATTCAACCCGGTGAACGATGAAATTATTTTTGACACTATAATAATCATTACTATTTGCCGATTGATAAACCGGCAATATATTTATTTGTTTTTTAGCCATGATAAACAGGGTTATTTCGTTTCCAAAAAGCCTTCAAAAAAGGAGAGACAAAAATATATTTTTGGTTATATTCGACTATATAACCATCTTTTTCCAAATCGTTGATAAAATCCATATAATCGGTCGTTTTTTTGTATATAACAGCCTTATTATAAATTGTTTGCCTGCTAATTTCATCCTTATGGGCTATATGTATAAGTATTTCGTTTACAAAATTAAAATCATCAGTCGGCATATAATCTTTCAAGCGATTTTTCCAGTCGGTAAAGTGGTCGTTCTCTTTCACAATAGTGTTAAATGCCTCATCAATCATTTGTTTTGAAATTTCAGGATTGTTCTTTTTTCGAGCTTGTTCATCTATTTTTTTAAGCATAAGATTGATGAAATAGGGCAAAAAATAGTGTATTTTTTTGCTCAGATATTGCTGTAAATCCGGATTATATTTAACTGTAGCGTTTTCTGTTGCCCAATTTATGTAATCGGAAAATTCATTTTCATCTAAGGGATTACAATTAATTGTAGCCAAATCATTTAAATCGGAATTTCTATTTTCAATAGCATTTACCACATAGTGAATACCGACCGAGCCGGCAAAAACAAATTTCACTTTTTCATGGACTTTGTTTTGTCGCCAACGCCTTAAATTTTTCAGTATCGATTTGGCTTCATTGTTGTTGGTTTTATTAATATTAAATAAAACTTCGGGAAGTTCATCTATAAGCAACACAATGTTTTCTATTTCTTTTTTTTCATTGATTTCAATCAAAAGTTTGTCAATTTCATCTATGAAATTAAGGTCTAAGGTTTCTATTTTAATTCTTCCTGTTATATCAATTTCCAAAATAGATTTTGAAGAAATATACTGCCGAAACCATTTTTTGATTTTTTGGCTTTTGCTTAAACAATCTAATAAACAAATTAACAACAAGTTATACAATCGCCCATAAAATCGTTTTCCTGAGTCTATTCCCTGAATATTTTCAAATATCACTTTAAATTTTTCTTTCGGGTTATCTTCTATATATCTCATAATCGAAGTTTTCCCGGCTCTTCGCGGAGCGGCAATAAGAATAGAATTTCCTTTGTACAATTCACTCCAGATAGCATCAACAATGCCCTTTCTTTGGTAATAATAATTACCTTTTGCAACATCGCCAATAGTTGTTTTTGGCTCAATCCATGTTATATCCATATCTTTAATCATTAAAAATTCAACAATGTTTTTATTGTCAAACTTATTTAACAATGAAATCATTGTCAAATTCTTTTAACAATGAAATCATTGTCAAACTTATTTAACAATGAAATCATTGTCAAATAAATTCAACAGCGAAATTACTGTTATTTTTTAGCAAATTTATTTTTGATTTTAATGATTTTAAAATCAAAACAAACAGAATATAAGATATATATATCACAAAAAAAAAGCGTGAAGTTCAACCTCACGCCAATTTATAATTTAATTATATTGCTTTATTTATTTGTTCGTCCGGGATATATTTTCAATGCTTGTTCAAGACATTTTATTGCGTTTTTCAAATCTGCGGTTCTTAAAACGTAGGCGATGCGAACTTCGTTTTTTCCCATTCCCGAACTTGCATAAAAGCCTGTTGCGGGTGCTACCATCACTGTTTGTTTTTCGTACTCAAAATCTTCGAGCAGCCAACGGGCAAATTTATCCGAATCGTCAACAGGTAATTTCACAACCGTATAAAATGCGCCTTTTGGTTTTGGACAATACACTCCGTCAATTTTGTTGAGTGCCTCTACCAGATAATTGCGCCGCTCGATGTATTCGTTATAGACATCAGTAAAATAACTGTCGGGAGTTTGCAGTGCGGCTTCGGCAGCAACTTGTCCGTAAGATGGCGGACACAGCCGAGCCTGAGCAAATCGCAATGCGGTATCAACAACATCTTTGTTTTTCGAAATCAACGCTCCTATGCGTACTCCGCACATACTGTATCGTTTTGAAACAGAATCAATAAGCACAACATTTTGTTCTATATCTTTAAGCGTCATACATGAAATATGTGAATTTCCATCGTAGCAAAATTCGCGATAAACTTCGTCGGCAAAAAGATATAAATCGTATTTCAAAACTATTTGACGCAACGATTCGAGTTCTGCCGCCGAATAAAGATATCCGGTAGGATTGTTGGGATTACAAATCATAATCGCTTTTGTTCGCGGCGTTATAATTTTTTCAAATTCTTCGATTGCGGGAAGTGCAAAATCGTTGTCGATAGTGGTTTTTATCGGCACAACTTTTATTCCTGCCTGAAGCGCAAATGCGTTGTAATTAGTGTAAAACGGTTCGGGGATAATGATTTCATCGTTTTCGTTCAAACACGACATCATTGCAATAGTTATTGCTTCCGAGCCGCCGGTGGTGATAATCATGTCATTATGACTAATATCAATTCCTATTCCCTGATAATATTTTGCAAGCCCTTTGCGATACGATTCGTTTCCTGCCGAATGGCTGTATTCTATAACTTTTTCGTCGTATTTTTTCACAGCGTCCAACGCTAACGGCGGCGTAATAATATCGGGCTGACCGATATTTAAATGATAAACTTTTATTCCGCGTTTTTTTGCATCTTCGGCATACGGAACTAATTTGCGAATTGGAGATGCAGGCATTGCTTTACCTTTTTCTGAAATTTTTGGCATATATGTTTATAATTTTAATAAGAAAAATTTAATTTGTCCGCAAAAGTACTAAAAAATGTATAAATGAAAACAAAAAACAACGATTAAATGTCAGATATGATAAAAATAATTTGTTGATTTGTTTGATTGTTTAGTTGTTGATTTGTTTAGTTGTTGATTTGTTTGATTGTTGATTTGTTGATTGTTTAATTGTTTAATTGTTGATTTGAAAAAAGCACGCAGATAACGCAGATTAAACAGATTTACGCAGATTTTTTTGATTTTAAATCTTTATAAACTTTCTACCTTTCTGAACTTTAAAAACTTTATAACTTTAAAAACTTTACGAACTTTAAAAACTTTCAATAAAAAATTATAACTTTGTAAAAATAAAACATTATGAATATACTTCTTACCGGCGGAGCGGGATATATTGGCTCGCACACAGCGATAGAACTTATTGAGGCAGAACACAATGTTGTGATTGCCGATAATTTTGTAAACAGCAATCTGTTGGCAGTAAAACGAGTTGAGGAAATTGTCGGGCAAAAAATTTCTTTGTACAATATCGATGTTGCAGATGTTGTTGC
>JAITOP010000122.1 GCA_031289895.1 Prevotellaceae bacterium | reverse complement strand
ACTTTTGAAAATAAGGGTTAAAACAAATTGACAAATTTAGAACGACTATGTTTTAATCGTTTTCAACATATTTACACCCCACCCGATAGGGATTTTATGTTGATAGAAATGTAGAAATTTCCCATTGTTCGACCCCGTTCTGGGTCGTATGTTGTGTGGATGTTCGTTTTCTATAAAGATTTGAATCCTGACGGATTCATTCCATCTTTTACAGGTTATTTATTTTTTGTTATTTTGTTGTTGATTTGGTCTTTACAAACTTTATAACTTTATAAACTAATTTAAACAAAAATCGCATAATTATTATAAGCAATAGCTGCTATTAATATCACAATAACAATGACTTCGGCTATCCGTTCGCGTTTTACGAGTTGTGAAAATCTTGTTATCAGATATGCCGCCGACATTCCGAATATTATTATTCCGTATAATTTCATACTGCTAATCAATACAATACTAGGCACAGACGTAAAAAACAGAAAATAAAACATTTGGTCGTTTTTTTTGTGTACGTTTTTGGCGTATTTAACGTTGCGTATTTTAGGTATAGCAACAAAAGAAACAAGAAAAACAAATGCCATAAAAATTGTTGTGATATTATTAAAATCGTCAAAATTAAATGATATTGAAATTAAATTTTTGAAATTGTTTTCGATGACAGATAATATCAAATTAACGTCGTGATATACAAATTGATAGAAATAAAATAGAAAAACAAATGGCGCAAAAAATCCGAAAATTACAGATATAATATTTCGCGTTGTTGCCACACTAAAAATCCAAAGTCCTATTATCAAACTTATAATCACCACGATAAACGGGAAATAAAACATTACCGAAATTCCTGCTAAAAATGCTGCAATAAAAGCATAGGATTTTATTTTTTCGCTATGGTATGTGCTAAAAACATTAAAAAACGCAAATGATTGAAAAGTAAATGCCAATGCTATATTCGCGATATTTTGAGCATCTGCAAAAACGCTTATAATTGCCAAAAACAAAACTACGGCAAGATGTTTTTTGCCGGGCAAAACATCGTGTGCCGAAAGCATAACAATAAAACTGTACGAACACAAAATCAACAGCAATATTTTTATAATTGCTGACAAATAAATACTTACGCTCGTAAGCGAATTTAAAAGCGCATCAATCGAAATAATCGGCGGCGGCGAACTAATTTCACCAAACAAAATTATTTTTTGCCAAAACAAAACTGTAATGCCAAACAAAATAAAAACAAAACGTTTTATGCCGCGCGGTTGAAAAAAATCGAAAATCATTTTTTATAATTCAATAAATCCTGTCCAATATCTTTGCGAAAATACATATCCCGAAAATTGATTTTTGCAATGCTTGAATATGATTTTTGCAAAGCGTTTTCAATTGTATCGGCAAGCGATGTTACTGTTAAAACTCTGCCGCCCGAAGTTTGCAATTTGCCATCGCAAACTGCTGTTCCTGCTTGAAAAATTATGCTTTCATCAGCATTTTCAATTCCTGATATTTCAATACCTTTTTTGTACAAATCGGGATAGCCGCCCGAAACGCAAACCACCGTAACTGCCGACAGTGCGTGCGTTTCACACTTTTTACTGTTAAGCGTTTTTGTTGCAACGCCGTCGAATAAATCAAGCAAATCGGCATCAAGTCGCGGAAAAACAACTTCGGTTTCGGGGTCGCCCATTCTGACGTTGTATTCAATCACGTAAGGTTCGCCGCCACAGTTCATTAATCCTAAAAAAATAAAACCCTGATAATTTATTTTCTGAATTTTTAAGCCTGCGATTGTCGGCTCTATAATTCGCTCGCAAACTTTTTGTTTAAAGTCATCGTCAACAAAGCACACTGGCGACACCGCGCCCATTCCGCCTGTGTTTGCGCCTTTGTCGCCATCGCCAATTCGCTTATAATCTTTGGCTTCGGGCAATAGTTTGTATGAAATTCCATCGGTCAGCACGAACATCGAAACTTCGATGCCGCTCAAAAATTCTTCGATAACAACTTTTCGACTTGCTGCGCCAAATTTTCCGTTTAACATTTCGCTAAGAGTTATTTTTGCATCATTAATATTTTCGCAAATCACAACACCTTTGCCTGCTGCAAGCCCGTCAGCTTTAAGAACATAAGGCGGTTCGAGCGTTTCAAGAAATTCAAATCCTGCGTTAATCGCGGCAAGCGAAAATGTTTTGTATCGCGCTGTCGGGATATTATTTTTTTGCATAAATTTTTTTGCAAAATCTTTGCTGCCTTCAAGCAATGCGCCTGTTTTTGACGCTCCTATTACGGCAATATTTTTCAATTTTTCGTTGTTGATAAAAAAATCGGAAATTCCGTTAACCAAAGGTTCTTCGGGACCGACAATAATCATGTTTATTTTTTTAACAATACAAAAATTTTTGATTTCCTCAAAATCATTAATATTGATATTAACATTTTCGCCCAATAATTCCGTTCCCGGATTTCCGGGCGCAATATACAGATTTTCTAACTGCTTGCTTTGCACTATCTTCCAAGCAAAAGCGTGTTCTCTGCCACCCGCTCCTAATAATAAAATATTCATTTTTCAAAAAAAAAATTTAACCGTAAAATACGTTTGTAGCGCAAAAATAATAATATTATTCAAATTTTTATCTAAATATTTTCAACATATATAATTTGCATTGTGCAAATTATTTTTACCTTTGCAGTCCTAAAAATATGGATTTTTATAACAAAATTTGAAAAAATAAATACAAATGGCTGTTTTAGAGCAAATTAGAACAAAAGCGGGCTGGCTGATATTAGTTATTATCAGCGTAGCGCTTCTTTCATTTATTATCGACCCGAAATCGTTGCAAACGGTTAGCAATATGTTTTCGTCGGTAAATGATGTTGGCGAAATGAATGGTACAGTAATTTCGGCACAGGATTATTCCCGTCAAATGGAATATTACACACAGGTTGAACAGATTCTTTATCAAGGACAAAGCACAGAGTCGGCGGAAAGAGCAAAACAAAATGCGTGGAATTCGTTTATTATTAAAAACATTTTCGAAAAAGAATACGATAAAATCGGTTTGGGCGTTTCGGATGCCGAACTTTTTGATTTGGCAAAAGGTAATAATCTTTCGCCTATCGTGGCAAACCTTTTTGCCGACCAAACTACGGGACAACCGAATTGGGAAAATATCAACTTTTTCTGGGCAAATGCAGATGGAGACGGCAACAGACAACTGTTGATAAATTATCTGGAAGTTGAAATAATAAACAACAGAAAAATTGAAAAATACACCACTTTGATTAACAAATCGGAGTATGTAAACAGTCTGCAAGTAAAAAGTGGAGTTGCCGACCGTTCTGTTAATGTGGAATTTAACTATATCGTGCAAAATTACAGCCCCGAACGCGATAGTTCGATTGTTGTGAGCGACAGCGAAATAAATAAATATTATAACGAAAACAAAAACAGTTTTGAGCAAACCGAATCGCGCGATGTAGAATATGTTGTTTTTCCTATTCTTCCGTCAGAAGAAGATTTTGTTAAAGCCAAAGAAAAAATGGATGCAATAGCCGCTGACTTAGCAAGCACAACAGATGCATTTCAGTTTGCAATAGCAAATTCGGATGTTGCGCCATTAACAAAATATTACAAAAAAGACGAATTAGATTCGGAACTTGCAGAATTTGCATTTTCGGCAACAAAAGAAGATGTGCTTCCTGTTTATGTTGATAATTATTCGTACAAAACAGCACGCATAAGCGATATTAAAAACTTACCCGATTCGGTTCGCGCACGCCATATTCTTATTCGTTACGAACAAAATCAGCAAAGTTATGATGATGCAAAACATAAAGCCGACAGCTTGCTAAATTTAGTAAAAGCAACTCCCGCTTTATTCCCCATTTTAGCAGTAACCAACGGAACTGACGGCACAGCACAAAGCGAAGGCGACCTTGGCTGGGTTAAAGATGGTTCATTGGTTCAACCTTTCAACGATTCATGTTTCTTGCAACCTGTTGGAAAAATGATGATGGTTGAAACTCAATTCGGTTTTCACATTGTGCAAGTAACAGAACGCGGAATAGAAACCAAAAAAGTACAACTTGCAACCATCGAACGCGAAATCTCACCAAGCAAAACAACACTCAACGGCATTTATGCAATGGCTAACGATGTTATTGTGGCAAGCGAAAAAGATTACAATAAATTTATTGCATATCTGCAAGAAAAAGGCATTGAACTGCGAAAAGAAAATCAAGTACAACGCTCGGCTACAACTTTCGGAAATTATAACGATGCCCGCGAATTAATACGCTGGATTTACGATGCAACTGCTAATAATGTGTCGGAAATAATTGAAATTGACAATCGCCAACAGCTTGTAATTGCAGCCGTTACAAAAGTAAAAGAAGATGGTTTTTCACCCGTTGCTGAAGAAAAAGCAATTATTGAAAGCCGATTGAGATTAGAAAAAGAACATCAGGCAGCAGCCGAAATTCTGAAACAGACAATGAACGGAGTAACAACTATCGAAGACCTTGCTGAAAAACTCGGAATAGAAGTTAAACAATCGGTTGAAGGAACAAATTTCGGTTCGATGTATATTTCAGGTTTGGGTGTTGAACCTAAATTAGCAGCAGCAGTAAGCAGCAGCAACGAAAATAAATTGTATGGACCTATTGCCGGCGAAACAGGCGTATATGCTTATGTAGTAACAGCAAAAAGAACAGACGAAGGCTATACCGAAGAATTGGAACGAAATCGTATTACCAGAACATCATCAAGCAAATCATTTTATAATGTTCTTGTAAAAGCCGCAAAATTAAAAGATTTACGCTCTAAATTTTTCTAAAAATTTATTACGAAAAACAAATATAAACGAGATTGCAAATTGCAGTCTCGTTTTTTTAGTGCGTTTTTTGTGCATAAATTTAATATCCCACAAAGGCACGAAGTTCACAAAGATATTTTTCATAAAGCATTTAGAATCAATATTTTCTTTGTGTACTTTGAGCCTTTGTGGGAGAATAAAAAAAGAAATCCCCAACTGAATATGGAATAGCTTTTGCTCAAAACCATGCCGCGTAAAGTATAATAGCATAAAAATTAGTCGAAAAAATAATGTGATTAAAAAAACATTTCCAAAATAAAAATTTATGCTTACCTTTATCAAAATTTTTTAAAAAATTAAGGTTTAGATAAAATATTAAATAAAATTTATGGAAAAAGAAATATCCGACTGTTTTGATTATGAAACCAAAGCGTTGCACACATCGTATCCTGTAAAAGATAATAATAATGCGCTGAGTATGCCGATATATAACTCTGTGGCATACGAATTTGAAACGGCAGAGCAAATGGAATTGGCATTTACAGGCAAGTCGCCCGAACACGTTTATT
>JAITOP010000326.1 GCA_031289895.1 Prevotellaceae bacterium | reverse complement strand
CAATGATTTTTTCGATTAATTCGGGCAATTTTTCATCTTTTGGGTCAAAATTAGTTTTCAGTTCTTTGCCGTTTTCATCTTTAATTTTGTTCCCAGTAGCAGTGTTTACCCAAACACTTTCTTTTGTATCGGTTGCGATAAAAATGTTTGCACTAAGTTTTTGAGCGACTTCCAATTCTTGTGCAATTGCTTTTTGCTGCTTTTCTTTGGTGTTAAATTCCGAAGGTTTTTTGTATTCAATTACTGCAATCACATTTTTCTTTTGCACAAGCAAAGCATCAACTTTCTTCTTTTCTTCGCTACCGTAATCAATATTACGAATAATATTGTTTTCTTTCAGCGATTTCACAGAAGTTGCGCCGATACTATAAAAATCCCATTTCCCAATTTTGGGCGGATTTTTATCTAAACCTCGTTGTAATAATTCTTCGCTCATGGTATTACTTATTTTAAGTTTATTTTAATTCAATGTTCACAATATTTTCCATTTAAAAAACCTCTAAATATATATATTTTTTTTGAATTGTTTTTTGCAAAAATAACAAATTTATCTAATATATAGTAAATTTATTTAGAAAATTAAATATTACATTTTATCATATCGTTGTATATTAATAATTTATCGTTTATAATTATGATGTTTTATTTTAAATTTAACATTAAATCATTGCACCAAAAGATTACAGCCGCGAATATCGCTTGCAGTTAAGCGTCCGAGAATTTCGAAACTGCTGTCGTTGTTGATTTTACCTAAGTCTTGGGTGGCTATAAACGAGCATGAATTGCGATTTGCCAAGTCGATTACATTTATTCCGCCGCTTTGGTTTTTATGCAAAATTTTAAACGGATTGTAAATATCCCGAATAAGAATTTTCATCCATGACGGACAAAAAAATTTCCCTTCGCCGCTTGAATATGCCTGCGATAAAAGTTCGGTCATTCCATACTCAGAATGAATATGTTGCACTCCAAAACTACGACAAATTATTTCATGTAATTTGTTGCGCGAAATTTCCTCTCTCCTACCCTTCATGCCGCCCGTTTCCATTACCGTTAAATCGGAAAAATCAATTGAATATTTTTCAACAAAATCAAGCAAAGCATACGTTACGCCGATAAGAATTGTTGGAGTTTTTTCGGCTTTCAAAGCGCAAAGAGTGTCGTAAAGTTTAGCGTGATTGTGAAGAAAAAAACCGCTATGCTTGCCGCCGCTTTGCCGTATTAAGCTGTCAACCATACAAATAAGCGATGAGCCTGAACGTTCCAAATATGATGGCAACAATCCTAAAATCGAATATTTATCGGGATTTCCGTAAAAAAAGCCAAAAGCCGAAGTAAAACTTTTTTCATATAATTCAACATTTTCAACATAATGAAAACTTTGACCAATACCCGTTGTGCTACTGCTCGAAAAAATTATTTCTTCATTTTTATCGGAACAATAAACCCTTTTTGATTTAAATAATTCAATAGGCAAAAACGGAATTTCTTCGATTTTTTTAATATCTTTTATATTGATATTTAATAATTTAATCCATTCACAATACGGCTTGCAATTCTCTGCCTGATACAAAAATGTTTCAAAGCAAATTTTTAAAAATTCTGCTTCGTTTTGTATTGAAAATATGTTGTTGTCGTTGTTCATTTTTTTGTATTACAATATAATCTGCAAATATAAACTCTCCTAATTATTTAACATCGTTTTTATTTCATCTGTTTCAAAAAATAATTGCATTTGGCTTAACCCAGATTGAACATTCTCAAAATCAAATGGATTCAGCCTGTTTGCATTATCAATAGCATTGTTAAGAAATGGTTTTAATCTCAGATAAATATCTTTTCTGTATTTTGTATAAAAATCTTTTGTTTTTGCATAATCAGAAAGTTGGTTATGTTTCTTCAGTTGCCTCACAACTTTATCACAGTTCTCATAATATTTTGTTGTTGTTTCAAAATGCAGCAAGAACCAATATTCCAAACACGGATTATTGATAATAATGATAATTTTTTCTTTTAATTTATCATTTTTATTTATTTTCATATAATATTCTTTAAACTCTTGTAACTCTGTTTTTTTACCTCGCTGGATTTCTCTTGTTTTTTCAATAATAACATCAAAATCAATTATCCAAAAAATTTTATCATAATTTTTTGAATTTACTAATTCTGTAACCAACTTGTACTGCTCGGATAATTTCTTCTTTTGCAAAATTTTAGGTTTTAAAGCAATTTTTATGCCTTTTTCATTTTGCTGTAGCATTTGTATGTATAAATACTCACATTCACCATCAACAATAAATGCAAAACTTTGGTTTTTTCCGCCTAATTTATTTTGCCTCATCATAGTCCATATCAATATAATAATCACCTAAATTAGGGATGCCTCCTAACTTTCCAACATTAAAAGCATTGTAAATATTGCTTGTATCTCTGATTACCGAAGTGTCAAAATCGGCAATAGAATATAGTTCTGTCGCTCCGTTTTCCGGTTTATCGGTAATCCAAATTGCATCTTTTCTAAAAATATCTTTATCCTGAAAAAATTCTCTATTGTGAGTTGTTGCAATAATTTGTGAGTTTTTAGAATTTACCAAAAAAGACAACAAAAAATGAATGAACAAATCAGGATGCAAAGATGCTTCAAGTTCATCAATAGGAAACGCCATCGACTGTTTAATTAACATATATAAAACTCCTGCTAATCCATAATACCTCTGTGTTCCTGCTGATTCTTCATCCAATGGCAAACTATATTTTACATTATAGATAGTATGTTCAAAACTTAAATCTAAAGAGGTTACTTTCCCTTTCTTCTTTAATTCAGATAGTTCGTCTTTTGAAATTTTTGCTTGATTTTCAAGAAATTTAACAAACTCATCGGATAAGTCTTCTTCTACTTCTCTAATTAAAATATCTGAAATATTAAAATCAGCTTTATTGAGCACTTGAATAATGGTACTCTTTTTTATTTTTGATTCACCTATAAGAGATGTAATGTAATTGTCAAGTTTTAGTTTCGGTGAAATTAACGGATTTAAGTAGAGAGAAAACCAATCTGTAACATCTTTTAACTCTTCCGATTCCATATTAGTTTTAAGAAATCCACCCAATACAGTATTGTTCCAAAGAGTATATGATACTAATGTCTTTTCAAATACTTTATCAACTTTTATTTTCGAGCCAAAGGTAATTGCAGAAAATTGTTTATCCAAATCAGTTGTCCGTTTAAAGACATTTGCTCTATTCGGATTGTAAAAATATAGTTCTTCTTTAACAATCGCCTTTTCATTTAATTCAACTTCATAAAGATAACGAATTTTCCTTTGAAAAAACTCAATCGAAAAAAATGTATTTTGATTTGGAGTATTAGTATCAAATAAAAAAGGCTTAAAATCAAATGCTTCTGTTTTTTTATCTTTTGGTTTTAAAACAATATCTCGTAAAAAATCAAGTGCTTTTAAAATTGTCGTTTTTCCCGAAGCATTTGCGCCGTATATCAAACCTAATTTTAATAATCGCAAACCATTCTCGTTTATCACATAATAATCTTCAAGATGGGTTGACTTGTCCGCCTCAAAAGATAAAGTTTGCTTATCTTTTATCGAACCAAAATTTTGAACACTAAAATTTATAATCATATTATTTGTAATTAGACTGCAAATATACAAACAAAAAAATGAAATATTAGCATTTTATCCTTATTTTTTGCAAACAACTTTCAAATTTAACACTTTTATATTCGATTTGTTGTTTTAATTATATCTATCTGTAATTTTATTCAAAATGAACACAACTAAATATAAAACAAATTATTTTCTAACTTTGTAAAAATTTATATTATTAAGTTTAAAATTTTATACAAAAACGGAAAAAGATTATGAAAATTGCAATTGTTGGAACAGGTTATGTGGGGCTGGTTACGGGAAGTTGTTTTGCCGAAATGGGAACAAATGTTACGTGTATAGACGTGAATCACAAGAAAATAGAAAATCTGAAAAAAGGCATAATTCCTATATTCGAACCCGGACTTGACGAAATCGTAGAACGCAATGTTGAAGCGGGACGGCTGCATTTTACCACCGCACTTGCCGATTGTATTGACGATATTGATATTTTGTTTATCGCAGTAGGCACGCCGCCTCAGGAAGATGGCAGCGCCGATTTGCAGCACATTGTTGATGTTGCAAAAACGATAGGCAAACATTTGGAAAAATATCTTCTTGTTGTAACCAAAAGCACTGTGCCTGTGGGAACTGCGCAAAAAGTGCAGCAAACAATTTCTGCCGAACTCAACGCCCGCAACAAAAATATTGAATTTGATGTTGCATCAAATCCCGAATTTTTGAAAGAAGGCGATGCTGTGAACGATTTTTTAAAGCCCGACAGAATTGTGGTTGGAGTTGATTCGGAACGTGCAAAAAAACTTATGACTCAGCTTTATAATCCGTTTATGATAAATAATTTTCGTATGATATTTATGGATATTGCGTCGGCAGAAATGACAAAATATGCAGCAAATTCGATGCTTGCAACGCGCATAAGTTTTATGAACGACATTGCAAATCTGTGCGAACTGCTTGGTGCTAACGTAAATATGGTGCGACAAGGAATTGGAGCGGATATACGTATAGGTTCAAAATTTCTTTACTCGGGTTGTGGTTACGGCGGTTCGTGTTTTCCAAAAGATATAAAAGCACTTATACAAACGGCAAAAGAAAAAGGATATAACATGCAGGTTTTGAACGCAGTTGAATCAGTAAATGATGAACAAAAGAAAATTATTTTCAAAAAACTTGAACAGCATTTTAATGGCGATTTGCAAGGAAAAACAATTGCCGTTTGGGGATTATCATTTAAGCCTCAAACAGATGACATTCGCGAAGCGCCATCTATTGAAACAATTAAACTTTTAGTTAAGGCAAAATGCAAAGTCAATGTATATGATTTTGCTGCATCCGAAGAAGTTAAGCAACTTTTTGGAGATAAAATAAGTTATTCGTCAAATATGCTTGAAACAACAAAAAATGCAGATGCGATTTTGCTTATAACAGAATGGAAAGAATTTCGCATCCCAAATTGGGAACAAATAAAATCGCAAATGAAAACATACGTAATTATTGATGGACGAAATATTTACAATCGTGCGCAACTTACAGAAATGGGATTTACGTATTATGGAATCGGACAATAAATTTTTTAATAAAACAAATAAAAATATCACAAAATGAAAAAGATTAATCTTCTTATTATCACAGTTATCTGCTGCTTGTTATTTACAAGATGTAGCAGTACAAATCAAAATCAACAAGCCGACACGGCGTTGAATAACGTATTGAACAAATACAAATATGTGGGACTTGCCGTTGCTATAGTTAACGACAACAAAATTGTTTACTCAAACGAATTTGGAGTGAAAAACATTGAAACACAGGAACAGACGGAGAAAGACAATTTATTTCGCATCGCATCAATATCTAAAACATTTACATCCACCGCGATAATGCAACTGTGCGAACAAGGAAAATTCAACCTCGAAGACGATATTAGCGCCGCACTCGGTTACAGCGTTCGCAATCCGAAATTTCCGGATATGAAAATCACATACAAAATGCTGCTTTCGCACACATCAAGCCTCAGCGATGCCGAAGGATATTTTGACTATGATATTCTGAAACCCGAAATAAATAAAAACTACGGAAACGCTTATTGGGATTACGCTCCGGGCGAAAAATACAATTACTGCAATCTTGGATTCAACCTGCTTGGCGCACTTATCGAAATTCATTCGGGCTTGCGATTTGATGTTTATATACGGCAAAATATTTTACTTCCGCTTGGCATCAACGATGCCGGATTTAACATTGATTCTCTGGACAATACAAAGTTTGCAAACATTTATACATGGCAAGATTCAGCGTGGATTGAATCGAAAGATGCGTACAAAAGCCGTGCGGCGGAAATTGAAAATTACACACTTGGCAAAAACGCAATATTATTTTCGCCAACGGGAGGAATGAAAATATCGGCAGTAAATTTGGCAAAATGGATGCTTTGCAGGATGAACTACGGTTTGCTCAACGGAGTGCAAATAATAAGCGAAGAAACGGCAAAACAAATGTTTACACCAGTTGAACCAACAAACGGCAAAAGTTCGTACGGACTGGGAATTATGGTTTCAACCGATTTGGTGAAAGGCGACACACTTATCGGGCACACAGGCGGCGCTTACGGACTTACAAGCGCAATGTTTTTCAATCCTAATAAAAAATTCGGCGTTGTAATGATAACAAACGGCAGCGCACCAATAAACGGCGAAGATAAAATAATACCTGATGTTGTAAATGCAATGTATGATGTGTTTAAAAAGAAAGAGTAATTAATTAATATTAAATCAGGCAAATATAGTTAAAATTTTTATGCAAAATAAAATACAATTTTCAATAGTAGTTCCTGTCGTAAATCGTCCTAACGAGATTGAGGAATTTTTGGAATCGTTATCATGCCAAACAGATAAAGATTTTGAAATTATTATCATGGAAGGACAATCAACATT
>JAITOP010000298.1 GCA_031289895.1 Prevotellaceae bacterium | reverse complement strand
TTCAGCAAGACCGTAATTTTTATCGGTTCATATTTTTTGGTTTGCTGATAGTGGGCGTTGGAGGCTATTTTTGCTACAAAAAGGCAGATAAAGAACTACAAAAAAGAACTTCTGATGATGTAAATATAATTGCAAGTAACAGAAAAATCGTTTTTTTGCGAACATTGGGATTAATGGGAATTGCTGTTTTTGCTTTAACCACGCCAATGTGTATTTTAGATGAAAATACAGCGGTATTAATAGTTGTGTTATACATGCCATTGTCGTTGGCTATGGGACCGTATTTTATATTTAGAAAACTGACCAATATTTTCAGTTTTAAATTTTGCATTGCAGTAACAATTAGTCTCATTATCGCAATGATTATCTGCATATTGTTAAAAATTCCACCTATGCTTGGAGGAACTGTATTTGGAGGGCTTCCAATTCTTGTTCTTTATGCAAAAAAAATGAGTCAGGCAGCAAAATTATTAGGCATTTAAAATATTAATGAACACCGACAGAACAAAAGATAACATTTTTGAAAAAATTGTATTTTGAAAAATAATAAACCCATTTGGTTCAGTTGAGATATTTAGAAATAAAGTTAACAGATGTTTATAAAAAGCACATAATATTTTATCATTTAATAAAAAATTATAGTATCTTTACAAGGTGAAAATTCAAAAAAAAATATGACAAATAAAAATGCAATCACACTCTTTGAAGAGAAAAAAATCCGTACCGTTTGGGACGAAGACCGAGAAGAATGGTATTTTTCCATTGTAGATGTGGTAGGCGTTTTAACCGAAAGCCCTGACCCTTCTGCATATTGGCGCAAGCTAAAGCAACGACTAAAGGAAGAAGGCAATGAAACCGTGACAAACTGTCACGGTTTGAAAATGCTCGCACCCGACGGCAAAATGAGGATGACCGATGTCGCTGATACGCAGCAACTTTTCCGTCTTATTCAATCTATTCCTTCGCCAAAAGCAGAACCTTTCAAACTTTGGATAGCGCAAGTAGCCAAAGAACGATTAGACCAACTGCAAGACCCCGAACTCTCCATCGAGCAAGCCATGACGGATTACAAACGCTTAGGCTATTCCGACAACTGGATAAATCAACGGCTCAAAAGCATTGAAATCCGCAAAGATTTAACCGACGAATGGAAACGGCACGGATTGCAGGAAGGAGTTCAGTTTGCCACGCTCACCGATATTATTTACCAGACATGGGCAGGCAAAACTGCCAAAGAATACAAGCAATTCAAAGGACTGAAAAAAGAAAGCCTGCGCGATAACATGACAAACAAAGAACTTGTAATTAACATGTTGGCTGAATTATCGACAAAAGAAATCTCCGAAGCCACAGAACCTGAAACGTTTAACGAACATATAGATGTGGCACAGCGAGGTGGAAATATTGCCAAAGAAGCCCGTTTGAAATTGGAAGCCGAAACAGGGAAAGCCGTTGTAACTTCATTAAATGCCAAAGTCAATTTGAAAATAGAGAAATCGAATACGGAATCGCCGGAAGATTAAAAAGCATTGATTATTCCGATGATGGTGAAATAAAACAAATACTGCAAATAATATTGAATAATTATACTAAAAAAGAAACAAACATTTAACTATGATGTTAAAACCATTAGTAACATGAAGTGTATTTTGATAAAAACAAACTTACAACTTATGACTTATGACTTATGACTTACAACTTACGACTTCCGTTGTTTCACTTTTATCTGTTCAAAGCCTTTGCCGAAAACGCCCATAACAGACGCTACGGTTATAAAAGCATTTTTATCAACTTCTTTTATCAGTCGGTAAAGCTCGTTGCTTTGATATTTTTTTACAACAACCATTAGCACTTTGTTTTCTTCTTTGGTAAACCAGCCTGTTGTGTTCATTACCGATACTCCGCGATGCAGTTCGTTGCTTATTCTGTCGGCAAGTTCTTCATATTCTTTCGAAAATATAAACATTTGCACCGATTGTTTCGACCCCGACAGCAAAAAATCAAGCGTACTGCTCAATATCGCAATAAGAATATATCCATACATTACTTTCACAAAATCGAGAGAAACAAAATATGATGATGCAATTATAACCAAATCAATATACAATATTATACGACCCGGAGTAACGTTTCGATATTTATTTATAAGCAAAGCCACAATATCCGTTCCGCCGGTGCTGCCGCCTTGTGCAAAGGTGATTGCAATACCTGCGCCCGAAAAAATTCCGCCCATAATTGCACACATCAACGGACCGTTGTCTTCACAAAATTTTATTCCAAATTCTGTTCCGTTGGGGATATTTGCAAGTATTCTGGGTATCAGTTCAAAAAGCATTGTAACAATAACCGTTGCAACAATTGTTTTTATTGCAAAATTTTTGCCCAAAACTTTTATTGACATCGCCAGCAATATGGAATTTAATATGAAATATGTGTATCCCACAGGGAAACCTGTTGCATAATAAATAATAGTTCCCACGCCGCTTACGCCGCCGCCAACAATTCCGTTGGGAATAAGAAAAACCACCCAGCCTGTAACGTATAAAAGCAGTCCAAGCGTTATCAGAAAATAAGTTTTTATGTAATTAAATGTCTGACTCATGTTCTTAGTTCTGATGATATTAATTTTTACGATTACTGATATTTTGGTTTGGCGTAAGTAATAATCAATCGTGGCGGACGCGAGCTTGATGTGCCTTTCAGCAATGTCCGGTACAATAAACTTTGGTCTTCAACATACGAATATGTTGTGCCGTAATATGTTGTACTTGATAATTGCATATACGGCGAAAGGTACATTATTGCTGCATTTGATTTATCCAGATTTTTAATTATGCTTATAAAATCGTAAGTTATTTTCATCGGATATTTGTATAATGTTGTATTTAATGTTCCGCCAAACAAAGTAGAGCGCAGTTCGTTTATAGACGTAATATGCGGATACGAAGATGTATCGCCATCTAAGGCAATTTGCTGAATGGCTCTGTAAAATAATCCCAGAGGAGATGCCATACGTTCCAAATCGTATTCTGCAAAGCGTTCTACATCAAATTCGAGCATAGCACGCGATATGGCTATTTGGTTTACTTCCAGATTTTTTGATGCAAGCCAGTTTTGAATATCTTGTTTTCGCATTTTTATCATTGGCGTTACGCCGAACAATCCTTGAATATATAAGGTGCTGTCGGGCAAAGTGGTTTGTGCCGTATCGTTTAATGTGGCTGTGTTCACTTTCATCGGATGTGTTGCCGTTGTATAATCGTGTTGCACAGCAGTAAACGAACTCATATAACCCGAACTGTAATGCCAGTATCCTGCGGTGGTATCTACTCCGTCGCGATTATAATATACGGTTAAACTTATATCGTAAGTGCTTAATGGTATTCTGTTCATGCGACCTGTAATTCCGGGCGTTACATCATCGGCAGTGATATACAATCCTTTGAAATATTCATAAAATAAATTTATTGAGTCGTACAACATTGCATCCGATGGTGCATTTATAAGCTTGTCGCCAAACGAGTTATCAAGATGTATTTTTATTGTGTCCGAAGTATCCCATCTGTCTTTTGGGGTTCGCATATATTGTTTTGTTCCTATCGGCGTTGCGTTTACTATCGAATTTATATTGATATGCGGATAATAAACCGAATCGTAATAAATTTGTTTGCTTAATTCGTAAACTTTTAATGTTTGGTTGTAAGAATCTTCGCCTGTGCGTGCGGCGACTGTAAATTCCAAAACAACAGAGTCAACGGTGTGTACAGTTCCGAAGTTTACGCTGTCGGCTGTCGGTGCTAACTGAAACGCTACGCCGGCTGTTGTTGTCCCGAAAATCGGGTCGTAATAACTTCCGAACGAGTTGTATTGAAGGTTGGCTGTCATTATCGAATCGAACGTTATATTATACACCGAAGGGTAAAGCGTATCGGTTACAATAATTGACAATTCGTCGTTAGGAATCATATCAATACCTATGGTTTTGTCAACATCTGTGCATGATGCAAAAGACATAACAAGTATCGAAAACAGTATAATTGTTGTTTTTGTAAGATTTTTTTTCATTGTATTATTATAAGAATTTTTCATAAAAGTTTGCATAGCTTTGTGGATTGTCTTTTGTATCGTGATATTCAAGAAGTTGTTTTTCAGTTCCTCTGACGTATTCATCAATTCTTTTACCGATTCTTTTAGAGCCGTAAATAATTCCATCCGAATAATCGATTGCAAATTTGGCAAAATGTTCGTAATCCGGTTTTTCCATCAGAGTTTCTATATGTTTGGATTTGACATTTTTACAGAATAATTTTTTGTCGACAGTATCGCTGAATGTTCCGTCAAATCTATCGTTGCTGTACAGCGATAAAATAACTTTTGAATTGCTGAGAATATCGTCTTTATATGTTTGTTTAAGAAACAGCGGCACCATGTAAGTAAACCATCCGTGACAATGAATAATATCAGGAATCCATTGTAGTTTTTTCACAGTTTCGAGTGCGCCCCGTGCGTAAAATATTGCACGTTCATCGTTATCGGCAAATGCTTTGCCATTATCGTCGAAAAACAATTGTTTTCGGCGAAAAAAGTCTTCATTATCAATAAAATAAACTTGCATTCGCGCTGCCGAAATTGATGCTACTTTTATCACAAGCGGATGGTCGTTGTCATCTATTATAAGATTAATTCCCGACAATCTAATTACTTCGTGTAATTGATGACGGCGGTCGTTTATACATCCGTAATGAGGTACAAACGTTCGTATTTCATTGCCCATTTCCTGTATTGCTTGCGGCAGTTGTCTGCAGATTGAAGATATCTCACTTTCAGGCAAATATGGAGCAATTTCCGAACAAATAAACAAAATTTTCGCGTTTTTCATCTAAACATTTCTTATTGTATCAGCTATGATACAGACTGCAAATGTAACAATTTTTTTGCTATCTGTGAAAAAAAAAATCACAAAAACGTTAATCTTGCTTATTTTATCAAAAAAATAGTTAGAGATAGGGAGAG
>JAITOP010000159.1 GCA_031289895.1 Prevotellaceae bacterium | reverse complement strand
TTAATATTATTTTCATACATTTGTACCTCAAAATGTAAATATATGTAAAATGTTTGTTTCATTTGAAATCATTGATAAAAAAATACGGGAATTAGGAATAAATTCCGTAGAAACCGCCTCAATTCGCGAGTTGCTTCGTTTGGTTGACGATATAGAAAAAGAATGTAATCTCAAATTTGTGCGAATGGAAATGGGCGTGCCGGGATTACCTCCCGAAAGCATTGGTACAGATGCTCAGATTGATGCACTTAAAAACGGTGTTGCCGCTTTGTATCCTAATATTCGCGGAATTGAACAACTGAAAACAGAAGCATCGCGTTTTGTAAAAAATTTTTTAGACATAGATGTAATTCCCGAATATTGCGTACCTACGGCAGGCTCGATGCAGGCTGGCATTGCGTGTTTTATGACTATCAACAGAATGTATAAAAATCGCGAAGGCACATTGTTTATCGACCCGGGATTTCCTGTGCATAAAGTTCAATGCAACCTTTTAGGACAAACGTTTCGGTCGTTTGATATTTATGATTATCGCGCCGAAAAATTACGCGATAAATTAGAAGAAATGCTTTGCGATGGCAAAGTTTCGTCAATTTTATATTCAAATCCTAATAACCCGAGTTGGGTGTGTTTAACTGATGAAGAATTGCGTATAATCGGTGAAACTGCTAACAAATATGAGGTAACTGTGGTTGAAGATTTGGCATACTTTGCAATGGATTTTCGTAAAGATTACGGCAAACCCGGCGTTGAGCCTTATCAACCTACGGTAGCAAAATATGCCGACCGTTATGTGTTGTGCATATCAAGTTCAAAAGCATTTAGTTACGCAGGCGAGCGTATAGGCGTGGTTGTGGTTTCCGATAAACTTTGGAACACACGCGCACCCGATTTGCTGCGTTATCACTCGTCCGATTTGTTTGGGCAAGCCTTTGTTTTCGGAACTATTTACGCATTAAGTTCAGGAACATCACATTCGGCGCAATATGCCCTTGCCGCTATGTTTAAAGCCTCAAACGAAGGACGTTTGGATTTTGTATCGCATGTAAAAAAATACGGCGAAATAGCAAAAAAAATGAAAGAAACATTTTTGCAAAACGGGTTTAAAATCGTTTACGACAGAGATATTAATGAACCTATTGCCGATGGATTTTACTTCACCGTAACTTATGGCGATATGACAAGCGGCGACTTGCTTAAAAACCTGATATCATACGGTATTTGCGCAATGGCACTGAATATTACGGGAAGTAAAAAACAAGGATTGCGAGCCTGCGCATCGCAGGTAAAAATGGAACAAATTTCTATACTCAACGAGCGATTGGCAGCATTTGACAATGAATTTTCTAAAAAATAAACTCAATAAAATTATGTAAAAAAAACATTAGAAGTAAAACTAAAAAATAAAAAAATATGGCAAAAATCAAAGGAACAATAGTAGTGGACATCGAGCAATGCAAAGGCTGTGGCGTATGCGTAACGTCGTGTCCGACAAAGACCATCGCACTTGGTCGAGATGTAAATGGCAAGGGATATAACTATATGCAAATGGTGAATCCCGAAAGTTGCACAGGCTGTACAAATTGCGCAACAGTATGCCCCGATACGGTTATCACAGTTTATCGGGTAAAAGTTGAGGAGTAAAAATATTTTGTTTTTATTGAAGGATAATTTAAAATTATTTGTTTGGATTATCTTTACAGGCTTTAAATGCAAAATAATTTATTCGAAATTGTTATTATAAACTAATTAAAATATGAAAGTATGAAAGTAAAAATTTTAAAAATTACGACTATTTTGTTGATTTTTACGGGAAGTTTTTCTTGCGAAAAAGATAACGAAAATAGTCAGAATGATGTACTTATCAATAAGAGTGATATAAATATCAGGATGATAGAAACGCTTAGCAACACAAAGCGGACATTACGGTTCTATTGTTTGACCAAAGAAATATATCCATGTATTAATTATAGTATCGGTACAATTATCAATAAAACAACTGATAAAATCGACATATCTTTTGGAGATGTAATTAAATATGATGGCTGTTTTACAGCTATTGGTCCGGCAACATGTGATATTGATTTAGATGCACTTTCCAATGGTATTTACCAGCTTGATATAAATGTAAATCAAAAGAAAAATTCAGGACTATTAATAGTAAGCGATGAAAGTTATATTGTTAAACTTACGGAGAATGAACAAATTAAATTTATCAATTCCCCACTAATGCGAATACCGCCGAATACTATCTGGGGTACAATAGGTTATCATGAAAATTCCACATCTGCATTGGTGCAGAATTTCATTAATTCACTACAACAATTAGGAGCTGTCTCCAAAAGATATAAACAAGGCACTTATGGAGAATATGAGATAGGTTCAAACGGACAAATCAAGCAACAGGGAGAAGACTCAGGATACCATTTTGCCGTTTCATTTATATTTTATTATTCGGGAAATACATCCTCTCTTGAAGGACTTGTAAAATATTATGGAAATCATTACGGAGAATCATTACTATACATAATTCTTTATACTGATAAAGGAGAAGTGTATAGAAGTTGGATGCATTGATATTTATGATACACATTTTACTGCAAAGCAAAAAAAAATACATTTATGAAAACAAATTAATAAAAATAAACAGAAAAAGAAACACAAATAAATAATATGGAAAAAGCAGAATACAAATTATTAAAAGGCAATGAAGTGATAGCCATAGCGGCTATTCGTTGCGGATGCGATGGATATTTCGGCTATCCTATCACACCGCAGTCAGAAGTGATGGAAACACTTATGGAACTTAAGCCTTGGGAAACAACAGGAATGGTTGTGTTGCAAGCCGAAAGCGAAGTGGCTTCGATAAATATGCTCTACGGCGGCGCGGCAACAGGAAAAAAAGTATTTACATCGTCGTCAAGTCCGGGAATAAGTCTTATGGCTGAGGGTTTGACATATCTTGCGGGAGCGGAAATTCCGTGTTTGATTGTAAATGTAGTTCGCGGCGGTCCGGGACTTGGAACTATACAACCGGCGCAGTCCGATTATTTTCAGGCTACAAAAGGCGGCGGACATGGCGATTACCGATTAATTGTACTTGCGCCATCGTCGGTTCAGGAAATGAACGATTTTGTAGATTTGGGATTTGAACTTGCATTTAAATATCGCAATCCTGTTATGATTTTATCGGATGGAATGATAGGTCAAATGATGGAAAAAGTGCAATTATCGCCCGAAAAACCACGTTGGACGGATGAAGAAATAGAAACGCTTTACGGCTCGTGGATTGTAAAAGGAAAACCCGCTACACGCCAACGCCACGTTGCAACATCGCTGGAACTTGATTCGGCAAAACAAGAAAAATTTAATTATAAACTTGTTGCAAAATATGCCGAAATTGCAAAAAACGAAACACGTTGCGAAAAAATCTTATGCGATGATGCCGAATATCTGATTGTAGCTTATGGTTCGTCGGCACGAATAAGCCAGAAAACCGTAGAACTTGCCCGCGAAAAAGGAATAAAATTAGGCTTACTTCGCCCCATAACATTATATCCTTATCCTACACAGGCAATTCAGGAATTGTTGCCGCAACTGAAATCAGTACTTGCGGTTGAAATGAGCACCGGACAAATGGTTGAAGATGTTCGTCTGGCAGTAAACGGTAAAATTCCGGTAGAACATTATGGTCGCGTAGGCGGAATGATTCCTACGCCCGAAGAAGTATTAAACACAGTTGAAAATTTGATTGGGAGGAAATAAAAATGACAACACAAGAAATGATAAAACCCGAAAATTTGGTTTATTCGCGAACAAAAGTATTAACCGATAACATTATGCATTATTGTCCGGGATGTTCGCACGGCACAGTGCATAAACTTATTGCCGAAGTTATTGACGAAATGGGAATACAAGATAAAACTATCGGAGTATCACCCGTAGGATGCGGCGTTTTTGCATACAATTATATTGATATTGATTGGCTCGAAGCGGCTCACGGACGCGCTCCCGCACTTGCTACCGCTGCAAAACGATTAAATCCCGATAAATATGTTTTCACATATCAAGGCGATGGCGACCTTGCATCTATCGGAACTGCCGAAATTATGCATGCCTGTAATCGCGGCGAAAATATCGTAGTTATATTTATAAATAATGCAATTTACGGTATGACAGGCGGTCAGATGGCGCCAACAACACTGATAGGACAAGTTACAGCCACAACACCTCACGGACGAAATGTTGAACTAAACGGCTATCCGCTTAAAATTACCGAACTTATTGCACAACTTCCCGGCACTTGTTACGTAACTCGTCAAACCGTTTATAATCCTCTAACCGTGCGCAAAACAAAAAGAGCAATCCGCAAAGCATTCGAAAACTCTATGCTTAAAAAAGGAACTTCGTTTGTTGAAGTAGTAGGAACGTGCAGTTCGGGCTGGAAATTAACTCCCGTTGCTGCAAATCAATGGATGATTGATAATATGTTTCCCGAATATCCTTTGGGCGATATGAAAGATAAATAATTATTAATGATTAGTGATTAATGGTTAATGGTTAAAAAATTTAAAATATAAAATTATGAAAGAAGAAATTATAATAGCAGGATTTGGCGGACAAGGAGTGCTTTCGATGGGCAAAATTTTAGCCTATTCGGGAATCATGCAAGACCAAGAAGTTACTTGGATGCCATCGTACGGACCCGAAATGCGGGGAGGAACTGCAAATGTTACTGTAATCCTGAGCGACGACCGTATAAGTTCGCCGATTGTGAATGTTTTTGATACTGCAATTATTCTTAATCAGCAATCGCTCGATAAGTTTGAAAATGCAGTGAAACCCAACGGTGTTCTCATTTACGACCCCAACGGAATTACTCATCCGCCGAAACGTAAAGATATTAAAATTTACATTATCGAGGCAGCCGAAGAAGCAGCCCGCCTGAAAAATGCAAAAACATTTAACATGATTGTGCTTGGCGGATTTTTGAAAGTAAAACCGATAGTGAAAATGGAAAACGTTATCGCAGGATTAAAAAAATCGCTGCCCGAACGTCATCACCATCTCATACCGATGAACGAACAGGCAATAACGCGCGGAATGGAAATTATTAAAGAGTCATAAGTTGTAAGTCGTAAGTCATAAGTCGTAAGTCATAAGTCGTAAGTCATAAGTCGTAAGTCATAAGTCAGAAGTTATAAGTTGTAAGTTGTTGGCTGATTTTTTTACTTCTTATTGATTTGAAAAACTCTTTGTTTGGCTTTGTGCAATTTTTGTGTCTTTTGTGGTTTATTCATATTTTTTAATCACAACGGAGACAAAGGTTGCACAAGTTTATTATAATGTTGCGCTCGGCTTGATTTTGTGCATAAATCAAGCCGAGCGCAACATAAAATAATTTTACCAAAATGTTTTATTGATATAAAGCGGCTAAATCTTTTTTTGAGGTGCTATTTCGTCTGAAAGACGTAATTTTCATAACCGCAGATAAGCGACAGCGCAACCTGCGGCAATGCACAGCCCGCCCGGACAACTGCCTGTAAAGGCAGGCCTTTTGCAATACAAGTCCTGCCTTTACAGGCAGAGGTTGTTGTGCGGTCTTTTCTCCGCAGGTCACGACCTGCGGTTATGAAAATTCTGCCCTTCGGGCAGCCTCGCAAGTTACTTATTTTGAATAATAATAACACCTCAAAAAAAGAATTAACCAATTTTGTGTCCTTTGTGGTAAAAATCAACGCACAAAGTCCGTAGGACTTTAATATGAATAACCCCGTGTGAAACGCGGGGAAAAAAAGGAATATAACCCCCCTATTAAAAAATTGCCAATTATCAA
>JAITOP010000141.1 GCA_031289895.1 Prevotellaceae bacterium | reverse complement strand
TTAAAAAAATATTTTTACCTTTGTGTAAATTATTATATGCAAACGTTTAAAGAAAACATATTAAAGCAAATAGAAAAAATTGAAATTGGTAAGATATTTACCACAGACGATTTAAATTTTCCTATTGAAAAATTAGGACAAGTTAATAATATTTTATCTACCCAAAATAGAAACGGTGCACTCGATAAAATAGAAAATGGTGCATATTATAAAGCAAAAACATCTAAACTTGGATTGGGTAAAACAAGCCCATATCCTACTGAATTATTAAGGTATCTCACAAAAAAACTTAATGGTTATACAACAGGACTAAACATTTATAATTTAATGAATTTTACAGAGCAAGTTCCAAATATAATAACGATAGCAACGCCAAAAACTATTCAAAAATTTAAATTTAAATTTGATTATCTGAATATTGAATGTGTAAAAGCATATTGTAATAAAATTGATAATGATGAAACAATTTTTTATCTTAGATTATTAGATGTGATGAAAGATATAAAAAATATTCCTGCACGTTCAGAACAAAATGTATATGAGAGTCTTAGAAAAAATTATATCAATAAGTTAAATAAAAAACAAATAAAAAAAATTAGTGAATTAGCACAAGAATATCCACCTCGTGTAAGAAAAATACTTAGTGATATATTATATGATTTAGGCTATAAAAAATTAGAAACAGAATTAAAAAACACATTATTACCAACAACAAAATTTAATTTAAAATACAGAAAATATGAATCTGCATAATGAAAAAGAAATATTTTATGATTTAATAATTAAAACCGCAAATCATTATAACATAAATCCTTCTCACATTGAAAAAGACTATTAGGTATGTAAGATATTAAAAGATATTTCGGAATCTCAGTTAAAAGAAAATGTGTTTTTTAAAGGTGGTACATCGCTATTAAAAGCATACAAAGTAATAAATCGTTTTTCCGAAGATTTAGATTTATCTGTATTTTCGGGTAATATTAAGTCATCTTTTGAAAAAGAAAAAAACTTAACAAGAAACACATCTCACATTATTATAGACAATAACAAAGAGTTATATAACAAAGACTTATCACAAAAACAATTTGGCGACACATTCAGAAAATTGTTTTTTTCTTATGATAATATTTTCGGAACAGAAGGGATAAAAAAAGATATTGAAGTCGAAATAAAATGTTGCATATTTCAGGGTGAAGACAAAAATCAATTACGAATTACGAAAATTACGAATTACGATTTTTTATCTGCGTAAATCTGCCTAATCTGTCTAATCCAAATCAACAAAAAACAACTAATCAAATCAACAAAAAACAATTACGAATTACGAAATTACGAATTACGATTTTTTATCTGCGTAAATACAGTTAATCAAATCAACAAAAAACAACTAATCAAATCAACAAAAAACAACTATTCAAATCAACAAAAACAACTAATCAAATCAACAAAAAACAACTAATCCAAATCGACAAAAAACAACTAATCAAATCAACAAAAAACAACTAATCAAATCAACAAAAAACAACTAATCAAATCAACAAAAAACAACTAATCAAATCAACAAAAAACAACTAATCAAATCAACAATTTAACATCCGACCAAATACCAACGACTAACGACCAAATACCAACGACCAAATACCAAATTTAAAAATCAGTTAAAAACGATTTGAGCGCGGGTGATACGCAAGTATTGTGTTTTTTATAAATGTTTGGTCGAGGTGGGTGTATATTTCGGTGGTTAATATAGATTCGTGTCCGAGCATTTGCTGCACGGCTCTAAGGTCTGCGCCGTTTTCGATGAGATGAGTTGCAAACGAATGTCGAAATGTGTGCGGACTTATAATTTTTTCGACTCCGGCTTTTTTTGCATATTTTCTCAGCATATTAAAAATCGCCACGCGCGTAAGTTTATTTCCGCTGCGATTGAGAAAAACAATATCTTCCGATTTTTTATTCACGTGCATTAAATTTCGTTGTTCGAGATAAAAATTGAGTGATTTAATAGCTTTTTCGCCAATCGGCACAAGGCGTTCTTTATTTCCTTTTCCTACAATTCGTATATATTCGTCGGTAAAATACAAATTTGTTATTCGCAAATCAATAATTTCGGAAACGCGCAATCCGCAACTGTAAAGCGTTTCGATAACAGCAGCATTTCTATGCCCCAAAGGTTCGCTCAAATCTATACTCAAAATAATTCTGTCGATTTCGTCAACAGTTAAAATAACGGGTAATTTTCTGCCTGTTTTGGGCGTTTCAATAAGTTCGGTAGGATTGGAATGTAGTTCGTTTTCCAATTCCAGAAACGAAAAAAAACTTCTTATTCCGCTCAAAACGCGCTGTTGCGTTCGTTTGTCGAAATTATTTTCATACAATTCAACAAGAAATTGCTGAATATGAGTTTCAGTAATATCAGTAACATTTAAGTTGTTGTTTTTCTCTGCAAACTCTCTAAGTTTTTGCACATCATGCATATAAGCATCGATAGTGTTTAGCGAAAGCGATAATTCCAACCGTAAATATTTTTTAAAATCTTTTATTGCAATTTTCCAATTCATAATTTACAAAATACATTCAGAAACAGTTTAAATTTTAATCGCAATATTTGTATAAAACACTTGTTTACAAAGGACACAATCAGGGATTTCAAGATTTGAAATTAAAAATTTAATCCCAACACGTTATTAATTATTAATTGTTAATTAATTTATCTAATCATCTAAATTTAAACAGATTTTCAGTATTTAATTTCGGCAAATGTAAAAATATTCTTTTAATATCTATCATTTTAAATTTTTATTTTGAAATTTTATTACCTTTGTTTCCTAAATGATAATTAAAAATTTATGGAAAATAAAATAATAATAGACTTTGAAAATGTAGATATTGCACACGACGGCAATCTTGTTTTAGACAACGTTAATTTTAAAATAAATTCCGGTGAATTTGTATATATAATAGGACGTGTAGGAAGTGGAAAAACAAGTTTGATACGCGCAATAAACGCCGAAATTCCTATCGAAAAAGCCACATCTGCAAATGCTTTAGATTTTGATTTAACAACGTTAAAAGAAAAACGTGTTCCTACGCTAAGACGCAAACTTGGCGTGGTTTTTCAGGATTTTAAATTGCTCACCGACAGAAATGTTTTCGAAAATCTTGCATTTGTTTTGCGTGCAACCGATTGGAAAGAAAAGAAAAAAATTGAAGCCCGAATAAATGAAGTTCTCGACAGTGTGGAATTGAAAAATAAACTGCATAAAATGCCTCACCAACTTTCGGGCGGCGAACAGCAGCGTGTTGCCATAGCCCGCGCTCTGCTTAACAATCCTACACTTTTGCTTGCCGACGAACCAACAGGAAATCTCGACCCCGAAACTTCCGACAAAATTATGGAAATTCTGTTTGAACTCAACAGCAAACTTGGAATTACTATAATAATGGCTACGCATAATCACACTTTGCTGAAAAAATATCCGGCGCAAACATATAAATGCGACAAAGGAAATATTACCAAACTTGATACTGCCGAAGAAATTGATTTTGAATATTTTGGATAATAAAAAAATAAATAAATTCACTTAAAAAAACCACAAAAAAACAAATATGATAGATTTTAAAAACACACAAATTGCTTTTGAAGCAAAAACCAATACCGATTTACGCCGCGCTAAATTTCTGTTTAACTCAATAAAACATCCATGGATTGTGAAACTTGGAAAATGTTTTGTATATGTTACTAAAAAATTAAATCTTCCGGTTGCATGGGTGCTGAAACCTACTATTTACAAGCAATTTGTAGGCGGCGAAACATTAAAAAAATGTACGCCATTAGCAAATCAGCTTGCAAAATATAATTTAAAATGTATTTTTGATTATTCGGCAGAAGGCGGCGAAAATGCAGATGATATTCAACAAACTTTCGACGAATTTATAAGCTCTATTGATTACGCAAAAGGTAATGAAAACGTAGCCTACGCCGTTTTTAAACCAACAGCGTTAACAACAGATGCACTTTTGGAAAAAGCATCGGCAAAAGCAGAACTTACAGACGATGAAAAAAACGAATTTGAAGAATTTAAAATCAAATTTGAAAAGTTATGCCAACGCGCCTACGACAACGATGTACGCATTTTGGTTGATGCCGAAGATTATTGTTTTCAGGATGCGATAGATGAATTTACCGACGAAATGATGCGCAAATTCAACAAAAAACGCGCAATAGTTTTTACAACTTTTCAAATGTACCGACACGACCGTATGCCTTATTTAGACAGGCTTTACAACGATGCCGCAGAAAATAATTATACGGTTGGAATGAAATTTGTTCGCGGCGCATATATGGAAAAAGAACGCGAACGCGCAAAACAATCGGGCTACCCCGACCCTATCTGCACAACAAAACAGGCGACAGACGAAAACTATAACAACGGCTTGCGTTACGTGATAGAACATATCGAAAAATTTGAAGTTTTTGCAGGCACGCACAACGAAGAAAGCAACCGCGTTTTGGCAGATTTAATCGACAAACACAATCTGGCGCGCGCCGATAAACGTGTATTTTTCTCGCAACTGTACGGCATGAGCGACAATCTTTCGTACAATCTTGCCCACGAAGGATACAACGTAGCAAAATATATTCCATACGCGCCAGTGAAAAAAGTTTTGCCCTATCTTATTCGCCGCGCCGAAGAAAACACAGCAATAGCAGGACAAACAACGCGCGAACTGGAATTGATAAAAACAGAAATACGGCGGCGGAAACGAGCGAAAAAAACAATATCCTAAATTTATTAATATAATATTTTTATGTCTGCTCACACAATCCATCAATACTATGCGGAAGTTGAAAAAATCATCCATTTTGGCGGAACAAAAAAGGAAACGGCTATTCGCAATGCTTTTTATAATTTGTTAAACGATTATGCAAAACAGCGAGGTTTAATAGTTGTAGCTGAGGTTAGTATAAAAACTAATAATGGCAAAATTGTTACACCTGATGGAACTTTAAAAGACAGCCTTAGGCAAGATTGGGGCTATTGGGAAAGCAAAGATGAATCTGACGATTTGGACATAGAAATAGAAAAAAAATTTGCAAAAGGCTATCCGCGTGAAAATATCCTTTTTGAAGACAGCGTTACTGCTATACTTATACAAAACGGTACGCAGGTTATGCGCGTTAATGTGAGCGATGCTGATAATTTACATAATTTATTGACACAATTTATCTCGTTTGAGCGTCCCGAAATACAGAGTTTCCGCAAAGCCATTGATATGTTCAAAGTCGATGTTCCAAAAGTTACCGAAATTATCAGAAATATTATTTTAGATGCTGAAAATTCAAATATAAAATTTAAAACAGCAACCGAAAAGTTTTTGAATCTTTGCAGACAAAGTATCAATCCTAAGGTTTCGTATGACGATGTGTATGAAATGATTATCCAGCATATCCTGACCGAAGATATTTTCAACACCATTTTTGATGAGACACAATTTCATCGCGAAAATAATATTGCCTGCGAACTCGAAACTGTTATCAATACTTTTTTTACCGGCAACACACGACGAATGGCATTGAGCGGTATCAAACACTATTACGATGCTATTAATGCCGCTGCCTCAAGTATTGCCGACCATCACGAAAAACAGAAATTTCTGAAAGTTGTTTACGAAACGTTTTATAAAAGTTACAATCCCAAAGCTGCCGACCGGCTTGGTGTTGTTTATACGCCCAACGAAATTGTACGCTTCATGATTGAAAGCACCGATTATTTGTTGTACAAACATTTCGATAAATATTTGGAAGACCCAAATGTGGAAATTTTCGACCCTGCAACAGGAACAGGCACATTTGTCTGCGACTTGATTGATTACATTCGTAAAGAAAAATTAGAATATAAATATCGGAACGAAATTCATGCCAACGAGGTGGCTATTTTGCCCTATTACATCAGCAACCTCAATATTGAGTTTACTTATGCACAAAAGATGGGCAGTTATGCCGAATTTCAAAATCTTTGTTTTGTGGATACACTTGATAATATGGGCTTTTCATACAAAGA
>JAITOP010000125.1 GCA_031289895.1 Prevotellaceae bacterium | reverse complement strand
TTGTTCTCCGTGCGAAATTAGATTTTTAAATATTTTGTATTGCACTTCGTCGCCGTGAGTTACATAACGATTAACGTTTTTCATCGGCGACATTAGAATTTTATTTGCAAGTCCTGTAAGCATTTTTTTAATGATTAATTGTTAATGATTAATTGTTAATGGTTAATTCTTAATTCTTAATTTTTAATTTTTAATTTTTAATTCTTAATTGTAACTCGGGTTCGTCGGTAGTAATGTAATCGACGTTTTTATTAAGAAAGTATTGCATATCTTCAACTTTGTTTACCGTCCACACATTAACGTTTATGCCGTTTTTCTTTGCGATAGTTATAATATTTTCATCATTTTTAAATTGTTTGTGATTAAAATCTATTCCAAATTGTTTGTCGGCAATAATTTCGTCAATAGTTTTTTCAGCGCCCAAAAAAGCGGTGCGGGCATTAGGATTTTTCTCGTTTATGCGGCGCAAATACGAATAATCAAAACTTATGTAAACAATCCAATTATCTGCATTGTAGCGTTTTGCCATTTCAAGTATTTTATCAACAGCGGCAAAACCATGTTGCTGATTTATTGACGAAGGTTTGATTTCTAAAAATGCGAGAGTTGTAGTTTGTTTGACAAGATTTTTCATTATATCGTCAAGCAAGGCAATTGTTTCGCCGTTTGATAATTTTTTTTGTTGCAGTTCGGCAAGCGTACTTTTTTCTACCGACAAACCTTGCAAATCGGCATCATGATTGAGAACGAGAACCGAATCGGCGGTGAGATAAACATCAAACTCGCTGCCTGCGCAACCAAGTTCTATAGCCCGCACAAACGATGCAACAGAATTTTGCGGAAGACTATCGGCTTTCCAAGCTCCTCGATGTGCAACAACTTTATTGGTTGCAAATTGCGCCTGTAATATTGGCGAAAATAATACGATTGCAGAAATTGTTAAGATAATTTTTTTCATGTTATTCATATTTAATTTTTACTTTATCAAATAATTTTCAACATCGCGAAATCCTGCAAGAAAATCACGAATATTCAGTCGTTTTTTTCCTGATAAATGAATGTCGGTAACGTTTATAAATCCTCCGTTGCAAGCGATTTTTAAAAATGTTTTTCCATCCGAATTTATTGTTCCGAAAGGTAAATTATGAGGCGTTATTTCGTAAGTTGAAGCGTATATTTTTGCGGAAAATATTTGCAGGTCGTAGATTGTAACAAACTCGCACCACGCTGCCGGATAAGGACTTAACCCGCGTATGAAATTATATATTTTTTCAGGTGTTTGTTGCCAATTTATTTTACACATTTCTTTAAAAATTTTTGGCGCAGTGCATAAATTTCCGTTTGTAATTTGCTGTTTGCTGCAAACCGTATTTTGGGCGATTGCGTCAACCGTTTGCAGTACAAGGTTTGCGCCGGCGTGCATTAATTTATCGTGTAATGTTTCGGCATTATCGGTGCTGGTGATTTCTGTTTCGGTGGCAAAAATTATTTTACCTGTGTCAATTTCTTCGTTGATAAAAAAAGTTGTAACGCCTGTCGTTTTTTCACCGTTTATTATTGCCCAATTTATAGGCGCAGCACCGCGATATTGCGGCAACAGCGATGCGTGAAGATTGAATGTTCCGCGAGGCGGCATTTTCCAAACAATTTCGGGCAACATACGAAATGCAACAACAATAAAAAGTTCGGCATTGTAACTGCCAAGTCTTGTTAAAAACGTTTCGTCTTTTAGTTTTACGGGTTGCAAAACAGGTAAATTCACAGTTTGAGCATAGGTTTTCACTGCCGATTGCTGCAGTTTTTGTCCGCGTCCTGCAGGTTTATCGGGAACTGTAACCGCCGCAACAACATTATATCCGCGCTCTACCAGCATTTTCAAAGGCTCAACCGCAAAATCGGGCGTTCCCATGTAAATTATACGAATATTTTTATTTATTGTTGTCATATTTATTTAATAATCTGCTTGTTGTTGATTTTAAATTGTTTTTTCAACTTCAATATTAGTTTTTATAATTTTTTCAAGTTTTTTTAATAAAAGCGGTTGTAGCATTTGTGGTGTAACAGTTTCAGATTTTAAAATCGACAAATCTGCTGCTTGTGGATATTTTTTCAGCTGCTCTTTTAAATTATCCTTTTCAAGACCCCATAATATCGACAACATATTATCATATAGTCTATTAAAATCTTTAATATCGCTTATATTATATTTTTCTGATTTTATTTTTTCGAGAAAAATATTAACATTATCTTTAAATTTATCAAACATTTCCAATAAAGTTTGCCTTGTTGTAACCGAACTGTTTATTGCAGATGGTATGTAATAATTTTCTTCATCTTCCGTCTTAATATTAGATTTTACGCCAAATATTCGTAAGGCTTTTTCAATCGTTTTTAAATATTTCATATAACTTTCGGCGTTAAATAAAGCCGAGTCGTTTTTGGCTTTTATCAGCAAAAATATTCCGAAAGGCAGGAACAGCGCGTCTGCAAACCACATTGCAAATGCTACGGGAACGATTCCCTGTGTCGCCATTTTTTTTGCCATAGTTGATAATATAAAATATGCGATAAAAATCAACAATGAGGCTACGGTTGGCATTCCCAAGCCGCCTTTGCGAATAATCGCTCCAAACGGCGCGCCTATCAGGAAAAATATAAAACAGGCTATCGACAATGTATATTTATAATGCCATTCGACGTCGGCTTTGCGGATATTTGTTTCATTGATAGCAATATCCGATACTGTCATCGACATTGTTGTGTGCGATGATGTTGATTTTTCCATTGCATATCTCAATGCCGCTTGTTTTTGCTCACGCGAAAAGGTTTTAAACGCCGAATCAATATCAATAGTATGCTGTAATTTATTTGAGTTTTCGTTTACTACACGTGTGGCGGTGTCTATTTCGGCGCGATTGTCAAACGATTGCGACTGGCTGTAATCCGTCCAAAAATAATCGACTTTTGCTTTCTGAATATCCGAAACAGAATCGACAAAATGAGATAGTTCGCTTGATTTCATTGCCGTATATTGACTTCTAAATAATTCGGCATCTGTGCGTTGCATTTTATTTTTACTTAAATCTACAATCAACGTATGTTTATCGAAATTTCGTTTTTGAAAAGAAAACGGATTGTTTTTTTGAGCAAAACCTGCCGATGTGGCATCTTCGTACGAAACGCCGTTGTACAGCGTAACAATCATATTATCGTTTTCGGTTTTTATGTATCCCGAATCTGCAACGATAAGTGCAACATTTCCTTTGCCTTCGGGATGCTGATAAAGTAAAATTCCCGTCATTTTATTTGTTTTCGGATGTTTTGTTGCTACTTTTATAACATTATCGTCAATTGCACAAAACACGCCGGGAATAATCTGTGCATCAGGACGTTTATTTTTAATATCCCAAAATACGCTGTAAATTTTCATCATCGCATAAGGCATTACATTGTCGGCAACGTAAAATGCAAACATTGTAACCAAAGCGGCTACAAAAAACATTGGTCGCAGAATTTTCACCAGCGACAATCCTGCCGATTTCATTGCAAGCAGTTCGTTGCTGCCGCCCAAATTTCCCATAGTCATTATTGACGCAAAAAGCACCGAAAGCGGCAATGCCAGCGGAATAACGTTAAGAGTTGCCCAAAACATAAATTCGGCAATCACCGAAGCCTCCAAACCTTTGCCAACAATATCGTCTATATACCGCCACAGCATTTGCATAAGCAGAATAAAAACAACTATTGCAAACGCCAGCAACATTGGTCCCGAAAACGATTTTAATATGTGTACATATACTTTTTTCAAAAGCCTTGTTTTATTAAATATTTTGCAAATTTAATTTTTTAATTGGAATATGGCAAAAAAAGAAAATTAAGAATTAAAAATTAAGAGTTAAGAATTGATTTTGAATTTTGTTGTGAAAAATGAATTGCTGATTAAATAACAAAAAATAAATAAATTATAAAAGATTGTTTTTATCAATAAGGGCAAGCCGTTAGGTTTGCATCGCTCGGTAGAAAAATTTAACCACCATTCGTATTGCAAGCCGTAGGTTTGCAACCTGTGTTTTTGTTGGTTGCAGTCCCAACGGACTGCAATGTTGTCGTGGTATTTATCATTCTACCGAGCGATAATCCCTAACGGGATTTTTGTCATCTGTTATAATTTATACTTCGCGCGGTATCCGTCATTGCGAGGGCGTAGCCCGAAGCAATCCGGTAAATTGCTTATTTACTCCGGATTGCTTCGCAAGCTCGCAATGACGAAAACGCAATTTATGCCGGAGTTTAGTATATTTATTTTTCATCACTTTATTTCTAAAATAAAGATAATAAAACACAAGTGCCCGTACCGGTTTCCGAATGTATCTGATATTTGATTTGATTTTTTTCGAGTATCAGGAGGGCGATGGATAATCCGATGCCGCTGCCTTGAATTTGTCGGGCATTATCGGCTCTATAAAAAGGTTTGCTGATATGCTCCAGTTGGTTGGGCGGAATTCCGATGCCTTTGTCCGTAATGGATAATTGCAAATGTTCGTCCTCTTTATAAAGTCGGATTTCAACAAGTTTGCCGGGCGAATATTTTACGGCGTTGTCAATCAGATTAAACAGAGCCATAAAGAGTTGGGTACGATTTTTTGTAATTGAAAGCATTGGTTCGTCTTCCGGTTCAATATCAATGTTTACTTCTATTTTGGGATGATTATAAGATTCGGATATTTTATCGATAATTTCCCACAACAATTCGTCGATACGTAATGGAATCATTGTTTCCGTTTCTTTTCTTAAATCGGAGATAACAATCAGTGTATCTAATATTTCGTCCAATTGATAAATTTG
>JAITOP010000042.1 GCA_031289895.1 Prevotellaceae bacterium | reverse complement strand
GCCTGAAATAGTGTTTTTGTAAATCCATGATATTGTCCACGTTGAGTCAATATCGACGGGGAAAGGATTATTATTTGTTTTTTCTAATTTTTTTACTCTGGTTTTTCCCAACATAAAATCATCATTTGCCTGAGCCGAAAATTCTCTGTAAAACGAAGCATCTTCGTTTACAACTGTAAGCATATCAAACTGTTGTTCGCACGAAACACTACAAAAAAGTGTTACTGCTAAAAATAAAAAGCCAATTTTTTTCATATTATTCATTTTTAATTATTTATATATTTGTTAATAAATTTGTTTTTGCTTGAATTTTGTGCAATATAACATTGATAAAATTGCCGGAAATTTATTTCTTTATCGTTCTCAAAACACGGAATTTCTATTTGATAATTAATTGACGAAATATCAAAATTCTGAGTAGATAAGGGTTTGATTTTCTCCGAATTAAATTGCTGAAAAATAAATAATCCAACAAGAAAAACCGCCGCCGCTGAAGATATTATTCTGACAAATTTCAAAAAATAAAAAACACGATTCGCCGACATGTTTTTTGTTGCCGATTTGTCATCAATTTTTTGCATAATGCGATTTGTCATGCCCTCACTATCGTGCAATTCAGGGCTTTGTGCTTTAATTTTTTGCACAACAACATCAAATAAATTTTCATCATTTTTCATAATTCTTCAAAATCTCCTTCATTTTTTTTCGAGCCAAATATAAGTTGTATTTAATTTTTTTTGGCGTCATTTTTGTTATTTTTACAATTTCGTTTGTGTCTAAACCTTCGATAAAACGTAGTGTAAACACCATTTTTTGCTTAGGCGTAAGTTTATTGGTTAATGTTGAAATAAGTTTTGCAATATCTGAATTTATTAATTTTTGCTCGGGATTTTCGCTCGAAAATATTCCAATAAAATCGTTTTCCGACAAATTTATATGTATAGTCTTGGTTGATTTAAGTTTATCGAGACATAAATTTACGGATATTGAATATAACCAAGTACTTAATTTGTAATTATCGTTGTATTTTTTCAGGTTTTTCCACAATTTTATAAATGTTTCCTGTACGATATCTTCTGCATCTTCTTCGTTACATAACATTCTGAAAGCCACACAATAGACCATATTCTGATAATGCTCTACTATTTTCCGAAAAGCCTTTGAGTCGTTTTTTATGCTCAAAACAATCAAATTATTTAGTTCGTTTTTTTCCATTGTGCGTTAATGCTATTTTGTGTTTATTAATTATACGAATTTAATTTAAAAAAGTCGAAAAAATTTAACATTGTATTAAAATATTTTGATAAAAATCTGATATATAATACAATAAACTTGTATTTAATATTTCAATTTATTGTTAACGTGTTTTGCGGTCAAAATATTAAAATCAAATTATTTGTTTTGTGTAAATTTTAGTACTTTTGCATTAGATGATTAAAGTTAATTTATGTATTCGTTCAGTTCAAAATTGCGTGTAAGATATTATGAAACCGACAAAATGGGAGTTGTACATCATTCAAACTATGTGCGTTATTACGAATATGCACGTACCGAAATGATGATACATCTGGGATTTTCGTACGGAGCAATGGAAAAAGAAGGTGTGATGATGCCTGTAATTTCGGCATCATGCAAATATCTGAAACCTGCATATTATGAGGATGAACTCACCATTCGTGTTACTGTAAAAGATTTGCCGACAGCAAAAATGGATTTTTTTTACGAAATATTTAACCAAAACGGAGAGTTAATAAATACAGGCGAAACAGTTTTGTCGTTTACCAATATGGTAACAAACAAGCCGTGCCGCCCGCCTCAACGCTTGATGGAAATGATAAAAAATGTGATTAACTAAATATTAAATTTGTTATAAATAAATACTATGTTCGACAACATTATTTCTTTTTTGCTGGTAATATATTGGGGCACTGCAATGGGTGTCGCCGTTTATATTATCTACAAACACAAAGATTCGGTGAAAACAATAACTTGGTTGATATTATTGTTTATTTTGCCAATTGTCGGCATTATACTTTACTTTTTTTTCGGACAAAATTATCGCAAAAAGAAAATATTTGGTCGCAAAGCCTCGCATGACCTTAGATTTATTGATAATCTGAGTTTGCGGCAGGCAGGATTATTAAAACGAAATAAACTTTTTGATTCCAAATCGGAACTTAATAATTACAAAAATACAATAGCCCTGCTGCTTAACAACAGCAAAACAATACTCACCGAATACAACAGCGTAATGCTGTACTACGACGGCGAAAGTATGATATCGGCACTAAAACAGGCGTTGCTTGATGCCAAAGATTCGATACATTTTCAGTTTTACATTATAGAACAAGGGAAAGTTTACAACGAAATTCGCGATATACTTATAAAAAAAGCAAATGAAGGCGTAGCCGTGCGCATAATATATGATGATTTTGGAAGCTGGGCTTTGAAAAAGAAAGATGTGAAAACATTTACCAAAAACGGAATCGAAATGTTTGCCTTTGGAAAGGTTCGTTTTCACCAACTTACAAGCAAAAGTAATTTCAGAAATCATCGCAAAATTGTTGTAATTGATGGCAAAGTCGGCTTTGTTGGCGGAATGAATATTGCCGACCGCTATGTTTATGGAAATGAGTATTTTCAATGGTGGCGCGATACTCATATACGCATAAAAGGCGAAGCTGTAAATGCTCTTCAAATGATTTTTATTGTCGATTGGTTTTTCGTAAGCAAACAACAATTTGCTATCGACCACGAGCGTTATTTTCCAAAATCAACAACCGCCGAAAAATGCAATATACAAATAGCCGCATCAGGTCCCGACAGCGATTGGGCAAGCATCATGCAAACATATTTTTATGCAATATCGTCGGCAAAAAAACATATTTACATTTCATCTCCATATTTTATGCCCAACGAGAGTGTGCTTACCGCAATAAAAGTGGCAGCGCTTAGCGGCGTTGATGTTCGCATTCTTATTCCGGGAAAATCAGACTCGAAAATTGTGTACTGGGCAACGCTTGCTTATGTTCAGGATTTGCTCGAAGCCGGCGTAAAAGTTTATCTTTACAGCAAACACGCATTCAATCACGCAAAAACAATAACTATCGACGGCGAATTTTCTTCTATCGGCTCGGTAAATATGGACACCCGCAGTTTCGAATATAATTTTGAAATAACAGCAATTGTTTACGACAAAAAAATAGCAATGAGCCTCGAAAATCAATTTAAACAAGATTGCAGTAAAAGTTCGCAAGTAACATTGCGAATGTGGAATAATCGGTCGTTTAGGAAAAATTTTTCGTGCAGCGTTGCACGATTATTTTCACCGTTGTTGTAAACAATAAGTCGTTAGTATTTAGTCGTTGGTATTTAGTCGTTGGTATTTAATCGTTAGTATTTAGTCGTTGGTATTTAGTCGTTGGTATTTAGTCGTTGGTATTTAGTCGTTGGTATTTAGTCGTTGGTATTTAGTCGT
>JAITOP010000268.1 GCA_031289895.1 Prevotellaceae bacterium | reverse complement strand
ATAAGAAATATTACCAGCATTTTCAGGATATTTGCAGGATGTGTTACTTTAAATCCGTATTCGCTCATAACGTGTGCTACCATTAAGGCTGTCGCTACTTTCATAAATTCAACAGGTTGTATGCGTATTGAACCAAGTGATAACCACGATTTTGAACCGTTTATTTCTGTTCCCGAAAAAAGAACAAATATCAGAAGGCAAACAGTGAGCAAATACAAGGGAAGCGACAGCACGGTGAACACTTTTATATCGCAACACATTACAAAAATGGCAAGACCAAACGCCGATGCTATCCATATAAGTTGCATTCCGTAACGTCTCGACATATCAAAAATGCTTGGATGGTCGGCATCGTAAACCGCCGAATAAACGCAAAGCCAGCCTATACTTGCAAGAATTACGTATATTATAATTGTTGTCCAGTCTAAACTGTGTAATATATTTTGTCGTTTACTCATTTATTTTTACTTTGTTCAGAAAATTTGCATTTATCATTTTTTCTTCAAGATATGGTCGGGTGGTAGTTCCTGTAAGATATTTTTCTATTATCAGGCTTGCGATAGGAGCAGCCCACGTTGCGCCGTAGCCTGCATTTTCAACATAAACTGCTACGGCAATTTTAGGATTTTCGCGTGGTGCAAAACAGGCAAATGCCGAATGATTTTCGCCATGAGGATTTTGCGCTGTTCCCGTTTTTCCGCAAATATCAAGACCTGCAACATACGCGCTGCCTGCCGTATTGCCCATTCCAAATCCGTTTACCGCCAGATACATTCCTTCAATCACTTTTTTGTAATTGGTGGTATCAACTTTTGTATAATGTTTTACTGTAAACGATTTGTCGATTCCATTTCCTGCAATGTCTTTAACTACATGAGGCACATAATAATATCCGCGATTTGCGATTGTCGCCATAAAATTTGCAATTTGCAGCTGAGTGCATCCTATTTCGCCCTGACCAATTGCGAGTGATATTATTGATAATGATTTCCAACGATTTCGTCCATGTAAGTTATCGTATGTTTTTGTTGTTGGCATCGAACCGATTTTTTCTCCGTATAAATCGCTGTCAAGTTTTCGTCCAAAACCGAATGACAAGCAATATTCTTTCCAGTTATCAAACGCATCGTAAATATTTTCGTATTTCGGATTATCTATAATAGTACGAAGAACATAACAATAATAAGAATTGCACGACATCAGCAGTGATTTTGTCATATTTATAGGTGAAGGGTGCGCATGACAACCAACATCGAGTCCAACGTGATAACCCATAGCGCAAGGGTAATATGTATCGGGAGTTAAAACATTTTCTTGCAAACCGATAAGAGCATTTGCAACTTTAAACACCGAGCCGGGTGGACATGGCGACATTATTGCTCTGTTAAAAAGCGGTTTATATTTGTCGGCTACTAATTTTTTGTAGTTAGTGGCTCTGTTTTCTTCGTCGAGTAAACTTGGGTTAAAGCATGGGCTTGATACCAATAAAAGTATTTCGCCTGTTGATGGTTCTATGGCTACGATACTTCCCATTTTGTTTTGCATAAGTTTTTCGCCGTAGTTTTGCAAAACCGAATCAATGGTGCATGTCAAATCCAAGCCTGTTACTGCCATTGAGTCTTCTTCGCCGTTTTTATAATGGTCTTGTATTTGATTGCGAACGTCTCGCGTGTAAATTGCAACGCCTTTTCGTCCGCGCAATTCTTTTTCATATCGCGCCTCAATTCCGTTTTTTCCTATAATATCGCCTTGCTGATAATATGAGTCGTTTTTTATATCGCTTTTATCAACTTCGGTTATGTATCCCAGCAGGTTGGCTGCCGAATTTATTGTATATTTTCGGGCTGTATATGTGCGGGTATAAAATCCGGAGAAATTATAAAATGATTTTTTTTCCTGAAACCGTGTGTATGCCTCTATGCTAATGTGTTTTACAATAGGTGTTTGCTGATAACTTGCTATGCCTTTGTTTTTGTTTTTTATTTTTAAATCGGTAAGCGATTGGCTTAGCACTTCTTTGCTGACGTTTAATGTTTTACAAAGTTCCAATGTGTCAAAATCGTTTATTTCGCGCGGAATTACTGCTACGTCGTACATAGTTTGGTTTGATACCAATATATTATTATTTCGGTCGTATATCAAACCTCTTGCCGGATATTGTGTTTGATAATACAAGGCGTTGCGTTTTGCAATCTGCTCATATTCATCGTCTAACACTTGTATATAAAATAATTTGGCAATAATTATGACTGCCACAATACATGTAGCAAGCAAAATGATTTTATTTTTTGTAACTATCACTTTCATTACGCATCCTTATTATATCCGAAAAGAAGTTTTATTAATATTATAAATATAGTTGAAATTACAGTGCTGGCGATAATTTGTATCAGTGTAAAAATAAAATTTTTCAGCGTAAATATTTCCACAAAAAACAATATAAAATGATGTATAAACACAAGTAAAAGTGAGTATAATACAAATTGCATTAAGTTGATATGCAGTGCTGTGGCTGTTGACGTGTTTTCATAATCGCCGCGCGGCATTGTAATTTTGGTAATGATATTGCGGCAATATGCCATTACGGTACAGGCTGCAGCGTGCGAACCAAGTACGCCGTCTGATACAACATCTACGCTCAATCCAAGCCCGAACGCTACAAACATAACTAACGACGGGTGCATATTAAACGGTAAAATTATAATTAAAAAAATATAAATATACGGCGATAAAAAGTGTATGAATTGTATATTATTAAACAGAAATTCCTGCAATAACACCAAGCATACAGCCCACAGCAAATATTTTACAAAATCATTCATCTTTTAACAGTGCTTCTATTTCTTCTTTATTATGATTTTCAATTACATATACATTTTGTGTTAACTTCATATTTTGGCTCAGTTTTACATCTATTTCATAAAAAATACCATCTTTTACATTAATTTTTTCTACTGTTCCTATTAAAATGTTTTCGGGAAAAACGCCTGAATGTTGATTTGTTGTAACCGTATCGCCAACAACTACATCGCTTTGCTGAATTATATCGTGAAGTTGTACGGTGCTTATGTTCAAACCGTTCCACGAAATTGTTCCGTAATCGCCTGTGCGTTTCAGTTTTCCGCTGAATTTTGTAAATCCTGTATTTAATACTGATATTGCCGAAGAGTAATTTGCCGAAGTGTTTACAATCATTCCTATCATTTTTCCTTCGTTTGATATTACTCCCATTTCGGGGCGCACGCCTTGATTGCTGCCTATATTTAATATCATAAAATTTTGCCGTTTGTTTGTCGAATTTCTTATAACTTTTGCAGTTTTGCAAGTGTAAACAGTGTGTTGAATTAAATCTTTTACAACTATGCTGCGTACAGTATCAAAACTTTCGTAATAATTAAGTTTGTTGCGTAATTCAAGATTTTCGGCAATAAGTTTTTCATTTTCTGACTGTAACGAGAAATATTGTCGCACTCCTTCATATTTTTCATACACAATACCTTTGAGATTGTCAACTAAAGCTGCAAATTGTGTTTTTTGATAGTTAGAATTGTTTAATATCAACACAAATGCAAAAATCTCCAATATCAAAAACAGAATTATTTTCTGATAACGAAGCAAAAAACGAAGTATCGGCGTCATCTGTAATTTTATTTTTATTTTCTTACATCAAAAACGGGAACTTTTCAATATTTTTCAATGCCAGCCCTGTTCCGCGTGCAACGGCTCTAAGCGGGTCTTCGGAAACAATAAACGGAATATTTATTTTTTGTTTCAATCGTTTATCCAATCCTTTCAGCAATGCTCCGCCGCCGGTTAAATAAATTCCGGTTGATACAACATCGGCATACAGTTCGGGCGGCATTTTTTCAAGTACATTTATAATTGCTGTTTCAAGCCGCGCTATTGATTTATCAAGTGCCATCGCAATTTTTTGATATGATACGGCAATTTCAAGAGGCAAATTTGTTATAATATTAGGACCTCTTACAACATAATCAGCCGGTGGATTGTCTAATTCGGTAAGTGCCGAACCTACTGCTATTTTAATATCTTCGGCTGTTCTCTCGCCAATGCGCACGCTGTATTCCTGACGCATAAATTCTTTTATATCGTTAGTAAATACATCGCCTGCCGTGCGGATACTTTCGCCGCAAACAATACCGCCGAGCGATATTACTGCAATTTCGCTTGTGCCGCCGCCAATATCAATAACCATATTTCCTGTGGGCGCCATCACGTCAAGTCCTATTCCTAAGGCTGCCGCCATTGGTTCGAAGATAAGATAAACACCGCGTCCGCCAGCATTTTCGGCTGAATCGCGAACGGCTCTGCGTTCCACTTCGGTACTTCCCGATGGAATACCTATAACTATCTTTATAGTAGGTTGCAGCCAGCGGTTTTTGTTGTTTATCATTTTTATCAGTCCGCGAATCATCATTTCGGCGGCATCAAAATCGGCTATTACGCCGTCTCGCAAGGGTCGTATAACTTTTATGCCTTCGTGTTCGCGTCCTTGCATTTGTCGGGCGGCATGTCCCAGCGCTTTTAATTTGTTTGTTTGTTTGTCAATCGCAACTATTGACGGCTCATCTACAACAATCTTATCGTTATGAAGAATAAGAGTGTTGGCTGTACCTAAGTCCATTGCTAATTCTTGTGTGAGTAACGAAAATGCCATCTTCTTTAATATTTTTTTTATTATTTTAATTTAATTTATTCATATTTTTTTTCAGATTTTAATGTCTGAAATGTCTTATTCCTGTTGAAATCATTGATATTTCGTGTTGATTACAATATTCAACAGAATCGTGGTCGCGAACAGAACCGCCCGGCTGTATTACTGCCGTAACTCCTGCCTCGTGTGCTATTTGTACGCAATCGGCAAATGGAAAAAACGCATCCGATGCCATTACTGCTTTTTCAAGCGACAGTTCAAAATTATTTGCTTTTTCTATTGCCTGCTTAAGCGCGTCAACTCTGGATGTTTGCCCTATGCCGCTCGATAACATCATGCCGTTTTTAGCAAGTACAATCGCATTCGATTTTGAATGTTTAACTAATTTATTTGCGAAAATTAAATCGCGTATTTGTTCTTCGTCGGGTTTGGTGTTTGTCATAAATATTATTTCGCCTGTTCCGCCTACGCAGTTGTCTTTATCTTGCTGAACAACACCATTAAGTATTGTTCTGAACTGTTTTTGAGGAAGAACAAATTGTTTTTGCTGTAAAATTATTCTGTTTTTTTTCGATTTCAAAATATCCAGCGCATCATCTGTAAAATCGGGAGCGATGATGACTTCAAAAAATATTTTATTTATTTCGTCGGCACAGGTTTTGTCAATTCTTCGGTTTGCAATAAGAACGCCGCCGAAAGCAGATACAGGGTCGGCTTGCAGAGCGAGTTTCCACGCTTCGGTTATGTCGTTTCGCGAGGCGCATCCGCAGGCGTTATTATGTTTTAAAATTGCAAATGTTGGCTCTGCAAATTCGTTTATTAAATTTATTGCAGAATCTATATCCAAAAGATTATTGTATGATATTTCTTTTCCGTGCAGTTGATTAAAAATTTCATTAGTATTGCCGAAAAATGTTGCTTTTTGATGTGGATTTTCGCCGTAACGTAGTGTTATTGATTGATTTATATTTTGAATGAAAATATCTTTATTTTGTTGTTGATTAAAATATTTAAATATTTCGGTATCGTAATGCGATGAAACATTAAACGCTTCGGCGGCAAAATATTTGCGTTGTTCAAGCGTTGTTTCGCATTGATTTTCAGATAATATCTCTTTCAGATAATCGTATTGATTTCGTGATGAAACGACAAGTACATCATTAAAATTTTTGGCTGCTGCACGAATCAGCGAAATTCCGCCAATATCAATTTTTTCAATTTGTTGTTCTTCGCTTGCATTTTGTTTTAATGTTTCTTCAAACGGGTATAAATCAACAATTACCAAATCAATATCCGGAATTTCATATTCAATTTGTTCGTCCACATCGTTTGCATTATCGCGTCTGAACAAAATTCCGCCAAAAATTTTAGGATGTAATGTTTTCACTCTACCGCCAAAAATTGAGGGATAAGATGTTAAACTTTCGACCGTTAGAGCATCTATTCCTGAATTTTTAATAAACTCATAAGTTCCGCCAGTCGAGTAAATTTTTACATTAAATTTATTTAATTCTTCTATAATTTCATTTAGTCCATCTTTGTAAAACACTGAAATTAATGCTGCTTTAATTTTTCTTTTATCACTACCCATTATAATAAACCACTGATTATATTTGATTATGTTTTTGTTAAAAAATATCTTTCATTTAAGCCCAAAAGTAATGATTTTTTTAGCACTAATGAGTAAGAAAAAGAAATAAGTTAATAACATATAATCGTTTTTTATAAACATTATTTAATTGCAAAAATGTATAATTCTGGTAAACAGTTGATTGGGCATTTGGTATTTGGTCGTTGGTATTTGGCATTTGTTAGTTGGTCGTTGGTATTTAGTATTTGGTATTTGGTCGTTGTTTCAATTGCTTTATTATTATTTGTGTTTTTTTTATTTTTTTGAACCAATAATGTTCACAAAGTTTTTTATATCAATAAGTTTTCACATTAACCTCTCTAACTTCTTGATTCTTTGTTCATGACTCTTACATCTTGGCTCTTAATT
>JAITOP010000109.1 GCA_031289895.1 Prevotellaceae bacterium | reverse complement strand
TATAATCATTTTCGAAACTAACTGTCTGTTCATTCGGATTATAAATCCTTATACTTCGTGCCGCAGAATTACAAATCCTGCCGGACTGGTAAAAAATAAGGATATTAAAGTTTTTTATGGTTTAATTCTTACAATGTAATTTCCCATAACTTCAACTACCGTTGTTTTTCCTGCGACAATGGTAATGGAACAAGAACATTCTTTGGGATTAATTCTGCCCGCACGCAAGGATACATTTAGTGTATATGTTCCCGGTACTAATGAGGTATAATTCCCTGAACCGTGATTAACCGATACGCTTTGTCCCGGAAGTATGCGCTGATAAAACCCGTTTTCGTCAGAATATGTGTTATAAAATCCTGCATAAACATCTGAATTATCTCGGCGAATATGAAACTCTGTAATCCCATAATTAGGTGTCGCCTCATTCAAATTATTTTCAATAATCAGGGCTACCGTCTCTGGATTGTTTGTGGGTTCATCGTCGTTTCCTTTGCCACAAGCGGCAAAAGTTAACGCAATAAAAATAAACATAAATTTTTTCATAATAATTTGTGTCGGTTATATCCCATCGACCCGTCGGTTTTTAATTTTTTGTTCCTGTTCTGACAGGCTTCGCAGGTCTTGCCCGTTTTTTCAGAAAGTTGCTGCTCTTTCCTGTAATATGATTTGAGTGTTTTTGCAGTTTCACTTCGTATTTATGGGCAGTTGCGATTCTGTATATGTAGAGGTGGTTTTCCGTCGTCGGATTTTCAAAATTTTGCATAAAAAACAGCGGACTTACATTATCCGCCTATGAGGTTGTGAGAATTACCCGAAAATCAAATAAGTAAATCCGCATTGCTACGGTTCAACTTATTCTTGATTTTCTTTTGAAATTTCTCACATTTCATAGACCAGAATAGAACTAAACACTATTTTATATGTTTATTATTTAGTGCTTTATGCACTTCTTTTATTTATGTCATAATATCTTTTTGTTTTATAGTTAACGGTGCAAAATTACAAAATTATTGCAATGTAACAAACTCTATTTCTGAAATAAAATTTGCTTTATACCTTTGCCTAAAATCGTATATATATTTTCTCAAAAAGGTATATACATTTCAAGTAAAATGTATATACCTTTTGGGCAAAACGATTATACCTTTTCGTATTTCAGATTATTCAGCATTTTTCCGTTCTTAATTCTCAACTCCTCTTAAGCCTATAAGTCGTTTTTGTTGTATAGTTTAGCTATTAATTCCTGTAGTTTTTTGTCGGAAATATCATCTTGGTCACTTTTATCATAGATTGACAACAAATAAACAGTTTCGTTACTTACTAACACATAAGTAATTATTCTTGCTCCGCCACTTTTTCCCTTTCTTTTTGAAGCAATGGAAAGACGGATTTTAAAAATATTATTCCCCAACGGTATGCCTAAAGCGGGTGTTTCTGATATTTTATCAAAAAGGCTTTCTAATTCAAGTTTTAAAGAGATATACTTTTTAATAAGTCTTTTAGCCTCTTTTTTGAAAATGGGGGTAAGTTCAACATTATAATTCATTCAAAAAATCTTTAGCCGGAGTTGTTTTTAATTTACCTTCTTTTATCAGTTTAATCTGCTCGAACGCTTCGGTCAGATTTGCAACAATTTCTTCTTCAGAATCGCCTTGTTCTTCAACTTGAATAAAATCAAAATTATTCAGTAATTCAATCAAAAACGGATATTTATTATCTCTTACATTTAGAACAACCCGTTTTGTCTTATTTTTCGTAACCATGCTCAATCAATTTTTAATATTTTGTGTAAAAGTACAATGTTTTACTAAAATTACCAAAATCTTTATTCAAGTTCATGTGTTTTTTCCGTTCGTTCGGATTTGTAATCCTGTCGGACGGGAATAAGTGTTAAAACAAGAAAAAAATATTCAAAATCGGACATGGGCAAATCTTAAGTAAACAAAAATTTTTTTGTTTCCGATTTATTTGTACCTTTGCAGTCCCCAAAGCGGGCATGGCGTAATTGGTAGCCGCGCCAGACTTAGGATCTGGTGCCGTAAGGCGTGGGGGTTCGAGTCCCTTTGCCCGCACAAAAAAAGGCAGAAGACATAAAATTTGACTTCTGCTTTTTTAATAAAATACAAAATCAATAAAAATAAAATTATGGATATTATAAAACAAAATATCGATGAACTTGGCGCGTTATTAAGAGTGCAAATAGTTAAAAATGATTACGAAGAAACTGTAAAAAAAGTGCTGAGCACTCATCGTCGTAAAGCCGAAGTCAAAGGATTTCGCACCGGAATGGCACCGATGTCATTAATTAAAAAAATATACGGTAATGCCGTTTTGATTGAAGAAATAAATAAATTAATATCCGAATCGCTTGGAAAATATCTCGAAGGCGAAAAACGTGATATTGTTGGCGAACCGATTCCTTGCGAGGAAGAGCAGCAAACGATAGATTGGGACAATCAAAGCGATTTTGAATTTGTTTACGAAATAGGCTATGCTCCTAAATCCCAATTAAAAATAGACAAAACGATAGAAATTCCTTTTTATAATATAGAGGTAAGCGACGAGGCAAAAAACAATCAAATCGAAGCCATACGCCAACGCTATGGAAAAATCGAAGATGGCGAAACAATAAACGCAAACTCCATTGTGAAAGTCAGTTTTAATCAGGATGGCGAAAATGCAATAAAAATCGAAAATAAATTAATATCGATGAAACTGTTGGAAACCGACGAGCAAAAAGCACCGTTTATAGGACTAAAAGCGGGCGATACCGTTGATGTTGACATAAATACAATTTATACAAAAGATGAAGACAAAGCGACTTTGTTGAACATTAAAAAAGAAGAATTAGCAGATATAAATCCTAAATTCAGCATTACGATAAACGAAATACGAATATTCCAAAATGCCGAAATAAATCAGGAACTTTTTGATAAAATGTATGGCAAAGACAATGTAAAAAGCGAAGAAGAATTTTTGCAGCAGGTAACCGACTTAATCTCTAAAACTTACGAAGAAGAAAGCAACTATAAATTTTCGATAGACGCTCGCGAAAAACTAATTGAAAAAGCCGATTTGAAATTTCCTGAAACATTTCTTAAAAAATGGCTTTCACTAATCAAAGAAAACGAACTTACGGCAGAGCAAATAGACAAAGAATTTGACGAGTTTTTGAAAGATTTAAGCTGGCAAACCATTCGTAATAAGATTGCAAATGATATCGACATAAAAGTTTATGAAGGCGATATAAAAGCGCAAGCATTAAAAATAACACGACTTCAACTTCAACAATACGGCTTAAGCAATTTACCAGATGACCAACTGGAAACCTTTGCACAACGTATTGTTGAAGACAAAAAACAACTTCGCGGAATTGTAGAAAAAATTATTGACGATAAAGTT
>JAITOP010000292.1 GCA_031289895.1 Prevotellaceae bacterium | reverse complement strand
CCTTCAGCCATGCTTTTTATGATAGAAAAATCATCTTTCAAATTTGCGGTATGAGACGGAATAATTTCTTTTATTTTTACGATTTTATAAACTTCGCGACCGTTTTCATCTGTTGATTTAAAAGGGTCGGAAATTTGTCCCACTTTCAAGTCTCTGAGAACAAAATAGTTACTTCCCAATTGGTCTTTGTCAAAACGCGGCGATAAAGTACTTGGATTTGCAACCAATCCGCCGTTGAGGCGTGTTTTTTCATCTTTCGAGAAATACATTGCTGCCTGTTCAAATGTAATGCTATCGCTTGTTATCATGTTTTTTATGCTGTCGAGCCGCGAAAAAGCCAGTCGTTGGTCGTTTACCGAATATATAGGTTTTAATAATATGTGTCGTACATTTATCAAATCTTTACCTTGTTTTTCTATCATTTGTATGATATGAAATCCGTATTCGGTTTCTACGATATGCGAAACTTGGTTGGGTTTCAGTGTCAAAGCGGCATTTCTGAAAGATACAACAAAGTTTGTTGCAGGCGACAGTCCAAGTTCGCCGCCGCGTTTTGCCGATTCGGGGTCTTGCGAATACAAAATTGCAAGGGTGCTGAATTTTTCGCCTTTCATAATGCGTTCGCGAAGTTCGAGCAGCCGTTCTTTAACTTCAAAATTTGCATCGGCGGTTGGCGGATAAACTGTTATTTGCTGAAACGAATATTGTTCGGGTATTATGGGAATACTGTCGGCGGGAATTGTTTCGTAAAATCGTTTTGCATCCGATGGTGTTATTTCAATTCCTTTCACAATGCTGTTTCTCATTTGCCCAATCAAAAGTTGGTCTCCGGCTTGTTCGCGCAGCATTTCTCTAACCTTCGACATTGGTTTTCTGAATTGGTCTTCCACTGCTTTTTCGCTGCCAAGTTGCGCAATAAAATAATTTATGTGTTCGTCAACCTGCGCTTGTATTGATGATTGTGCTACTATCAGACTGTCAATTTTTGCCTGAGCAATAAGTAGTTTGCTTTGCAACATTTCTTCGAGAACGCGGCAAAATAAGTTTTCTTCGCTTAATATTCCACGTATTTTACGTTGGTATATATCCATTTCGATGTCCGACAAAAGCACAGCTTCATTGCCAATTACGGCAACTACTTTGTCGATAATGTTGTTTTCTTTTGTTTCCTGTGCCTGCGATGTTGTTGCCAATACTGCTGTCAATAGCATCATTGTTACTGTTTTGCGTAGTAAATTCATTGTTTTTCTATTTATTATTGTTGATATAAATTTTTACATCATCATTGCTGATGGCTGCGTTATATGTTTCTTCTTCTAAATTTTGTATTAATTCGCGTTTGCGTTTATTTAATATTATTGTACGGATATTTTCTTTTTCTTTTTCAATGGGCGATACCGAGCCTTTTGGCAATATAGATTGCAGTTTTACAAAATAACTGTACGACAAGTCTTTTGTTTCGTAAAATCTGTATGTTTGCAATGTTCGTTCAAGTTCGCTGGCGGTTATTCCCGGCGGTAACGACCGCAGCAATTCGTATATTTCAACCCATTTGCCGTCGAAAGAATAATATTTTTCGGCATACATCATACATAAATCTTCAACTTGTTTCATGTCCGCAATTTTTCCGGAGATACACATTTTTTTAATATTTTCTGTTTCGGGTGTTGCGGTTTGTATTTTTATATATGTTGCTTTTACCAATGCCGATTGCACAATAAAAAGTTCTTTGTGTTCGTTGTATATTTTTTCAATTTCATCTTGCGTTATAAGTGTATCAATATTTTTAGAGATATGATTTTCAAGCCGGTATCTTAATAAAGTTGAACGATAATTTTCTATTTCTTTTGTCAGATTTTTTTGTTTTTCGTCCAGCAGTTCTTCGGCTTTTTTTATCATAAGTTGCTGATGCACCCATGCTGTGGTGTAGGTAGATATTACGCTTGCGCTGTCGGTGTAAATATCGTTTAATTGAAAAAGCTCTGCCAGATTGCTTAAATATAATTTTTTTCCGTACGCTTCGGCAAGCAAGGTATCGTCGCTTCGGCTGCTGCACGAGCAAATTGCCAACGCTAATATTATTATTCCTGCAATTTTATTCATTTTTCATTTTAATTAAATATTTAATAATCATAAATTATCGGCTGTAATTAGGGGCTTCGCGTGTAATTGTAACATCGTGAGGATGATTTTCAATTACTCCTGCTGCTGTAATACGAATAAACGATGCTTTTTGCAAGGTTTTTATGTCGGGAGTTCCGCAATAGCCCATGCCTGCACGCAATCCGCCTACAAGCTGGTAAATTACTTCTTCTAACTTTCCTTTATACGGAACTTGCGCCACAATTCCCTCAGGAACAAGTTTTTGTATATCATCTTCCGAATCCTGAAAATATCTGTCTTTCGAGCCGCTTTGCATTGCCTCGAGCGAACCCATGCCGCGATATGATTTAAATTTTCGTCCGTTTAATATAATTGTTTCTCCCGGCGATTCTTCAACGCCTGCAAACAACGAGCCTGCCATAATAATATCAGCTCCTGCGGCTAATGCTTTCACAATATCGCCCGAATAACGGATTCCGCCATCGGCAATAATTGGAATTTCACCTTTCACGGCTTTTGCAACTTCGTATATTGCTGTAAGTTGTGGAACTCCAATGCCTGCAATAATTCGTGTGGTGCAAATCGAACCGCCGCCTATTCCTACTTTCAGAGCATCTGCTCCGGCATTCATTAAGTCAATGGCAGCGTCTCCCGTAGCGATATTTCCTACAATTACATCAAGATTTGGAAACGTCTTTTTTACTGTTTTCAGCATATCAATAACGCCCTGCGAATGTCCGTGAGCAGTGTCGATTACAACAGCATCCACATCTGCCGAAACCAGCGATGCTATGCGTTCTATCGTATCGCCTGTTACGCCAACGCCGGCAGCGACCCGCAAACGTCCTTTCAAATCTTTACTTGCTTCGGGATTGTCTTTGATTTTAGTAATATCTTTGAAAGTCAGCAATCCTATAAGTTTATAATTTTCGTCAACAACAGGAAGTTTTTCTACTTTGTGTTTTTTCAGTATTTCAGTGGCTTCTTTAAGATTTGTTTTGTGGGTTGATGTTATCAGATTTTTTGTTGTCATAACACTGCTGATAGGAGTACTCATGTTTTCCTGAAAACGCAAATCGCGATTGGTAACAATGCCAATAAGTTTATTGTTTTTATCGACAACAGGAATGCCGCCGATTTTAAATTTGTGCATCACTTTCAGCGCATCGCCTACGGTAGCGTTTTTGGCAATTGTGATGGGGTCGTAAATCATCCCGTTTTCAGCGCGTTTCACGTGTTTCACCTGCTCTGTTTGTTTTTCGATACTCATATTTTTATGAATAACGCCAATACCGCCTTTTCGGGCAATAGCAATAGCAAGTTCGGCTTCGGTAACAGTATCCATCGCCGCAGAAACAATAGGAGTATTAAGTTTGATGTTTCGAGTAAAACTACTTGAAATATCAACCTGACGCGGAAGAATTGCGGAATGTGCGGGGACTAACAAGACATCGTCAAACGTAAATCCCTCGTCTTTAATTCTATCGTTAAGAAATGACATATTTTTTTATTTAAAATCGCGGCAAGTTACAAAAAAGTCGGCATATAGAGATATTTTATTGTTTTTTTAGTGAATTTTAAGGAAAAAAAGGTTTTGTATTAGTCGTAAGT
>JAITOP010000170.1 GCA_031289895.1 Prevotellaceae bacterium | reverse complement strand
GAAAAATAAACATTTATAACAGATGACAAAAAATCCCGTTAGAGGGATTGTATGTTGGTAAAAATGTACGCCCCCTCATTGTTCGACCCCATTCGGGGTCGTATGTGGTGTGGATATTCATTTTTTACCAACATTTGAATCCTAATGGATTCATTCCATCTTTTATGGATTATTTATTTTTTGTTACTTAATATTCCACAAAGAAATTTTCATAAAGATTTTAAAGTTATAAAGTTTTCAAATCATAAATCAAAAAAAATCTGTGAAAATCTGTCGCATCTGTGTAATCTGTGTGCTAATTCAAATCAACAAATAAACAAATCAACAATTAAACAATTAAACAAATCAACAAATAAACAAATTATTTTTGTACTTTTGCCGATAATTAGTAAAATTTATTTTATACATAACGAGTATGCAAAACAAACTTCAGGAATTAACGGAAAAATTATATAAAGAAGGCTTGTCGAAGGGGCAAACCGAAGCCGAAGAAATTTTGATAAGTGCCAAAACCGAAGCCAAAAACATTGTTGATGCTGCCAAACGACAGGCAGAATCAATAATTGAAAACGCCAACAAATCGGCTGCCGAAACAAAGAAAAATGCAGATGCCGAAATTGCTATGGTTTCGCGACAAGTGATTGCGCAGGTAAAACAAAGCGTTGAATCGCTGATTACCGCAAAAGCAATTAATAACGTTACAAACGCTGCGATGAACGATGTTCAGTTTGTGCAAACGCTCATAAAAACAGCGGTTGAAAGTTTTAACGTAGATAACCGAAATGTAACTTTATGTGTTTTATTGCCTGAGGCTAAGCAACAAGAGCTTGACACGTTTATAAACGCCGCCGCAATAAAACAACTTAACGATGGAAAACTGGAATTTGTATTTTCGAAACAAATAAAATCGGGATTTCAGATTGCAGCAAAAAACAACGGATATTACATAAGTTTTACCGAACAGGATTTTCTAAATCTTTTCAGCGAATATATGCGCCCTAAAATGAGGCAGTTGCTGTTCGGACAAGAATAAAACACTTTGATTATGAAACGAGAATATACTTGTCTTATATCAAGTTTGCCGGAGTTAATTATCGACTTTGATGCAAAGAAATTTGATTTTTTTTCGTTGCGAAAAGAAATTGAAGACAGTTTGCACCCAAACGATTACGAATTGGTGAAAATACTGTTTCTTCATTACGATAATCAAAATCTTCTGAACACCTTATTACAAAAAGATTTTCAGTTTTGCAAAAAAGCAAATTTTACCGAAAACGAACTTGATGAAAAAATAAAAAGCCATCATAATATACCAAAATATATGGCTGATTTTATCAAAATCTTTGAAAATGAAAAAAACGAAGATTATGCCGCCGAAATTCTGAAAATATACGAGCGCGACAAAGAAAATCTGTTGCAAACATTATTTTACAACGAAATGCTGCAAACAAAAAATAATTTCATCCGTCAATGGTTTGCGTTCGACCGCGATTTGCGAAACATACAAACCGCAATAGTTGCACGCCGCCTGCAAATTGATGCCTCAAATTATTTTGTAGGTCAAAATGCCGAAACGTTTGCGAAAAGCGCGGCAGCCGATTTCGGTCTGGGCAGCGAAATAGACTGGATAAACAAAATAGTGCAAATTGCCGAAATTGCCGATGTATATGAGCGCGAACGCAAAATTGATTTATTTCGCTGGGAAAAAATCGACGAAATATCCGTTTACAATTATTTTGATATTGATGCCGTTTTGTCGTTTATGCAAAAAGCCGATATTGTAGAACGCTGGATATCGCTTGACAAACAAACAGGAAAAGAAATGTTTAAAAAACTATTAAACGATTTAATAAATACCTGCGATACACAAAAAGTTTTTAATAAAAACAACGAAAAATAAAAAAGCACAACATATTAAATGAAAACAACAGGAAAAGTAACACGAATAATAGCCAACCTTGTGTCGGTAAAAGTTGACGGACACGTTGCACAAAACGAAGTTTGCTACATAAAATTAGACGATACGCAACTTATGGCAGACGTTATAAAAGTTGACGGCGAAAAAGTACAGGTACAGGTTTACGAAAGCACTCGCGGATTGCGCGTAGGCAGCAATGTAGAATTTCAGGGACACATGCTCGAAGCAACATTAGGTCCCGGCTTACTTTCGAGTAATTACGACGGACTGCAAAACAACTTAGCCTCAATGACAGGCGTATTTTTGAAACGCGGAGATTATACCTCGCCGCTCGATTTTGATAAACTATGGGATTTCACACCCACAGCAAAAGTCGGCGACGAAGTTATAGCAGCCGACTGGCTCGGCGAAGTTACCGAAGGATGGCTGGAACACAAAATAATGTTGCCATTTAAATTTAAAGGCAGATATAAAATCACCTCAATAGCCGCCGAAGGTTCGTATAAAATCGGCGACACCATTGCCGTTGTTACCGACGAAAACGAAAATCCGCACGAAGTAACAATGGTGCAACGCTGGCCTGTAAAACAAGCAATCACAGCATTCAGAGAAAAACCGCGCCCGTTCAGAATTATGGAAACAGGAGTGCGCGTTATCGACACATTTAACCCCATAGCCGAAGGCGGAACAGGATTTATTCCCGGTCCTTTCGGTTGCGGAAAAACGGTGTTGCAACACGCTTTGGCAAAACAAGCCAGCGCCGATATTATAATTAACGCAGCCTGCGGTGAACGTGCCAACGAAGTAGTGGAAATTTTTACCGAATTTCCTGAACTCGACGACCCGCGCACAGGTCGCAAACTTATGGAACGCACAATTATAATCTGCAACACATCAAATATGCCCGTTTCGGCACGCGAAGCATCCGTTTATACCGCTATGACAATTGCCGAATATTACCGCGCAATGGGATTCAAAATTCTTTTGCTTGCCGATTCAACATCACGCTGGGCGCAGGCTTTGCGCGAAATGAGCAACCGCCTCGAAGAACTTCCCGGAGCAGATGCTTTTCCTATGGATTTATCGGCAATTATATCTAACTTTTACGCACGCGCCGGCTTGGTGTATCTCAACAATAACCAGACAGGCTCGGTAACTTTTATAGGAACGGTATCGCCGGCAGGAGGAAATCTGAAAGAACCTGTTACCGAATCAACAAAAAAAGCAGCACGCTGTTTCTACGCTTTGGCGCAAAGCCGAGCCGACAGCAAACGCTATCCCGCCGTTGACCCTGTTGACAGTTATTCAAAATATCTTGAATATCCCGAAATAATCGAATATCTTAACAAAACAATAAGCGAAAACTGGACGGCAAACGTCAGCGAAGGCAAAAATATTGTGTTGCGCGGACGCGAGGCTTACGAACAAATTAACATCTTAGGAGACGACAGCGTTCCCGTAGAATACCACGACCGCCTTTGGAAATCGGAACTTGTTGACTATGTAATTTTGCAACAAGATGCCTTCGACGCCATTGATGCCTCCGCACCGCTCAAACGACAGCAATATATGTACGAAAAAGTGCTTGACATTTGCCGCACAAAATTCAACTTTACAAACTTCAACGAATGTATTGACTTCTACAAACGAATAATAAACAATATGCGCCAAATGAATTACAGCGTTTTTCATGGAGATGATTTTAAAAATTACGAAAAGGAACTGGAAAAAATACTTGAAGAGAGAATTTAAGAATTAAGAATTAAGAATTAAAAATTAAGAATTATTTGTAATGACGAAAAAAATGTCTGAATCAGGATTTACAGGATTTTTAGATTAAGAGGATTAAGAGAAAAAGAGTGAAGAATAATTACAAATTACGAATTGTGCCGAATAGAAGAACAAAGCCGAAGGACTTAAATGTGAATAACCCCCAATGAAGCGGAGCGATTGGGGGATGAAAAGCAAAAGCAAAAAAAAGTCCGAAGGACTGAATGTGAATAACCCCCAATGAAGCGGAGCGATTGGGGGATGAAAAACGAAAGCAAAAAAAAGTCCCGAAGGGACGAAATGTGCATAACCCCCTGCAAGCGTAGCGCAGCTGGGGGATGAAAAGTACAGCAAACAAGAGTGCGGAGCATGAAAGATTATTAGAATTACAAAAGTTCACCCGCACGACGTGTAGTAGAAATGAAAAAAATGTATGAATCAGGATTTACAGGATTTTTAGATTAAGAGGATTTTAGAATTTAGAATTGAAAGTTGAGAATTACCCCCCAGCCCCCTAAAGGGGGAGTTTGGGCAGTGCGGAAAGTTTGGCAGTGCAGAAAAAGTCCCCTTTAAGGGATTTAGGGGCAAAAGAATGAAAAAATTATTATGATATATGATAAAAAATATAATAAAAAAACAGCAAAAAGAGTGTGTTAGTACTTTCCCAAGCAGGGGAAAGTATAAAAGAGACCTCGCAAACACTTTCCCAAGCAGGGGAAAGCCTAACCGAGACCTCGCAGACACTTTCCCAAGCAGGGGAAAGCCTGACCGAGACCTCGCAAGCACATTCCCAAGCAGGGGAAAGTATGACCGAAACCTCGCAGACACTTTTTCAAGCAGGGGAGAGTATGACAGAGACCTCGCAGGCATTTTCCCACGCAGGGGACGGGTATATTAAAATTAAATCTTAAAATAATAAATAAAATATAAAAATAATAAATACAAAAATATGGCAAAAGCATTTCAGAAAATTTATACAAAACTTGAGGCTATCACTAAGGCAACAGTTAGTTTGCACGCTCAGGATGTGGCTAACGACGAATTGGCAACCGTTGACGGGCGTTTGGCTCAGGTAATCAAAATTGATGGCGATTTGGTGTCGCTGCAAGTATTTTCGGGTACTGAGGGTATTCCTACAAATGCCGAAGTGATTTTTATGGGCGAACCGCCTACATTAAAAGTCAGCGACGACCTTGCAGGACGTTTCTTTAACGCCTACGGTAAACCTATCGACGGCGGCGTTGAACCGGATGGCGAAAAACGCGAAATCGGCGGTCCGTCGGTAAATCCTTTCCGCCGAAAACAACCGTCGCAAATTATCCCTACAGGAATTGCAGGTATCGACCTTAACAATACTTTGGTGTCGGGACAAAAAATACCTTTCTTTGCCGACCCCGACCAGCCCTACAACAACGTAATGGCAATGGTGGCTTTGCGTGCGAAGGTCGATAAAATTATTCTTGGCGGAATGGGATTATCAAACGACGACTTTCTGTTCTTCAAAAAATCGTTTGAAAATGCAGGCGCGCTCGACAAAATAATTTGCTTTGTCAACACCACCGACAATCCTCCCGTAGAACGTTTGCTTATACCTGATATGGCGTTGGCGGCTGCCGAATATTTTGCCGTTGATAAAAACGAAAAAGTACTCGTTTTGCTTACCGATATGACTTTGTATGCCGATGCGCTTTCAATTGTATCAAACCGTATGGACCAGATTCCGTCGAAAGACAGCATGCCCGGCTCGTTGTATTCCGATTTGGCAAAAATTTACGAAAAAGCAGTGCAATTGCCCGACGGCGGTTCTATCACAATTATTGCCGTTACAACTTTAAGCGGCGGCGATATCACTCACGCCATACCCGACAATACAGGTTATATCACCGAAGGTCAGCTCTACCTGCGTAAAGACAGCGATACCGGAAAAGTTATTATCGACCCGTTCCGAAGCCTTTCGCGCCTCAAACAATTAGTTATCGGCAAACAAACACGCGAAGACCATCCGCAGGTGATGAACGCCGCAATTCGCCTCTACGCCGATGCCTCTAATGCCAAAACAAAAATGGAAAACGGTTTTGACCTGACCGACTACGACGAACGCACATTGAGTTTTGCAAAAGATTATTCGGCAAATATTCTGGCTATCGATATTAATATTGATACAACCGAAATGCTTGACCGTACATGGATTTTGCTTAGCAAATATTTTAGTCAGACCGAAGTTGCAATAAAACAGGAATTGATGAATAAATATTGGAAAAATAATTAAATATAAATAAAATGTATGAAAATAAACTTATATTAGGCGACAACCTCGAAGTGATGAAAACGATGGAAGATGAAACAGTAGATTTAATCTACTTAGACCCTCCGTTTTTCAGTAATCGCAACTACGAGGTAATCTGGGGCGATGATGGCGAAGTCCGCAGTTTTCAAGACCGCTGGAGCGGCGGCATCGACCAGTATATTGCGTGGTTAAAAGAACGTGTTGT
>JAITOP010000296.1 GCA_031289895.1 Prevotellaceae bacterium | reverse complement strand
CCTAAATTAGACCAAAAAATAACCGACAATGCTATCGTTGCCCAAATTAGTCCGGAACTGGATAATTTCATCGACACTTTAAGTGCCGAACTACAAGCATTTCTTACTACAAACAATTTTTCATTACCGCAAAAACGAGCAGCATTAGCATCTCTGCTCGGCGAAGATGACGAATTGTTTTCGGGTAATCCTTACGATAAAAATATTCCCATAATAGATGACTGTGAATACGAAGCGGCAAATATTTTTGTTGAATTTCACAATCATATTAATAGTTGTGATGATTTACGAAATGCTTATGCTGCTCTTGCAAACATAGCGGACACCGGTCATGTAAAACTACCTCTGAATGAAATAAAATCGCTTAAAATTAAAATAAAAAATTCTACACAAACTATACGTAAACTTACTGCCCAAATGGAAGAAGCCCAAAATTTGCTTGACGGAAATAATATGTCATCCAAAGTATTGATTGATGGAGATGTATTTACCATAGGCGATGAACATTTTAAGATTCTTCCTACTCCGGTTGAAAAGCCATTAGAAGAAACGTATGAGCCAAAAAATCAACAGTTACCTCAGGAAATTGATTTAAGAGAAAAGTTTACTGCTATAAAAAATCAAGGTGAAATAGGTTCATGTACAGCATTTTCTTCGGTTGGTGTTTATGAATATCTTGCCAAACGCAAAGAACGAATACTTAATTTGAGCGAAAGTTTTGTGTATTATTATGCCCGCACATATCAAAATAATCAAAATGAAGATACAGGTTCATCTATTCACGATGCTATAATAGCAATGACAGAATATGGAGTTTGCGAGCGCAGTGACTGGGATTATACGACAGAAAATATCCATCAAGAACCTTCGCAAATCGCGAAAGATAATGCAAAAAATAACACCGTAACAAAGGCATTAAACGTAAAGCACAGCATTAATGATTTTAAATCTGCTATTTCCGAAGGCTATCCTGTTTGTTTTAGTATGAAAATATTTAAATCGTTTGGCGAATCACATAAAGGATTTATAACAAAACCAAATGCAGCGGAATTGCAATCTACAAGCGGCTATCATGCTATGGTTATGTGCGGATACAGCGATACAAATAAAGTATTTATCGTACGTAACTCGTGGGGTGAAAATTTTGGCGACAAAGGCTATTGCTATATTCCATATTCGTATATCGAAGATGAGCAATTATGTTCTTCCGCATTTCTTATTAAAGAAATAAGTATAGGTCAAGCATTTAAAAATGTTATAAATAATAATAACACCGTAAATTTTGATTTAACCGATAATTATATTCGCTTTGCAATTGCTCGCAATTTATTGGAAGAAGAAAAACATTCTTGCGCTATAAATGAAAAACTATACGCAGAATATCGAATAAAATATTATCAAATTACCAGCGCGTTATCAAATATTGCCATAAGAGAGAAATTAAGAGATGGTGAAAGCCGATATATTGGAATACAGATAGATAAAGATAAGACGAAAGAGCATGAGTTACGAGAAGAAAAAGCAGAAAAACTGAATATGTTTAAAGGTTTGGCAAAAAAAACAGCAATATATATTTTATGTATTATCGGGCTAATGTTGGTATCGTTTTATAGTGTTTTAACTATAAAAGGATTTATAAAAACTGTTTTTTCAGAATATTTCTTATATAATGTTGCAGGTATAGCACTATTAATAGGTATATTAATAATAGCATGGAAATATTATAAATATAAACTAAGAAAAATAGAAAGCGAGTGGAATGAGAAAATAGATGAAATAGGATATAAAATTAAGAAAAAAGAACAAGAAAGAGATGGGCTAAATCTGCGTTCTCATATTGCCGGAATGATACATGATAAGATTTTTTCATTAAAAGATATTATTTCTAAAAAACATAAAATAATGAAATCTTATGTTTTGAATTTACTTCAATGGTACAACGAAGAAACAGATAAACAGATATTAATGAACAACAATGATAATCTACCTTTTATAAACATAATTGAAAATGATTTGCTTGATGATTATTTTAATAACGAAAAAGATAATATATCTTCCGGAATAAATTTATACGATTTTATTAATAACTATGCACTTACAGAAGATGGAATTATTCAGTTCAAAAAAGATTTAGAGAATAATATTAAACAAATCTTAGATAATTCGGTTAGCAATTTTAGAATGTATGACTATATTGCATCTATTACAAATTATCCTTATTTAAACAATGATATTAATAATATATATCAGCTAATGAATAAGATGATAAAACAAATGTCACAGATATTTTTACGTCCTAAACCTTTCGCACTAAATAAAGATGGAGTTAATTTTATTTGCGTTAATAATAATGGAATAACCCACCCTAATTGGAACACCGCACTTACAAACACATTTGCTACATTGCCCGAACAATTGAATTTATGCTTACAAAATAAAATTGTTATAGTTCAAATTATAGAATTTGATACAGATGAGTTACAAATTATGGTATAATTTTGAATTGTCATAAATTATATAAACAAACAGGCAGCCACTAAGGTTGCCTGTTTTTACATTGCAATCAATAAAAAATCCATTACTTCACAGCATTCACAATAGCTTCGAATGCTTGCGGGTGGTTCATTGCCAAATCGGCTAACACTTTGCGGTTTAGCGCGATTTTTTTGGCGGCTACTTTGCCCATAAATTCTGAATATGTCATTCCGTATTGGCGTACGCCTGCGTTTATGCGTTGTATCCATAAGGCGCGGAATGTTCTCTTTTTTGCTTTTCTGTCGCGATAAGCGTAGGTTAAACCTTTTTCGTAGGTGTTTTTAGCGACTGTCCACACGTTGGCGCGGGCTAAAAAGTTACCTTTTGTTAATTTGAGCAGTTTTTTTCTTCTTGCTCTTGATGCTACTGCATTTACTGAACGTGGCATAATTTTAATTTTTTTTTGAATGTCGGTGTTCTTTTCAGAATCTTTTTTTACCGTTCATTCGGGTTAAACAAATAATTTTACTTTAAAAACATTTTTACTATAAGTTACTCAACCAAAAGTAATTTCATACGTTTTTCGTCGGTAGAGTCCACCACTGCCGAATACGTCAAATTACGTTTACGTTTGTTCGTTTTTTTGGTCAAGATGTGGCTTTTGTAAGCGTGTTTTCTTTTAATTTTTCCTGTTCCGGTTACATCAAATCTTTTTTTTGCGCCGGAATTTGTCTTCATTTTTGGCATCTTGCTTAATATTTAATTGTTATTATAAAATTTATTACGGTTTCTTTTTTGGTTTTGGATTCATAAAAATAGTCATTCGTTTTCCTTCGAGTTTGGGCATTTGTTCTATTTTGCCGTATTCTTCCAAGTCGTTTGCAAAACGCAGCAGCAGTATTTCGCCTTGTTGTGTAAACAATATCGAGCGTCCTTTAAAAAACACATAAGCCTTCACTTTTGCGCCTTCTTCCAAAAAACTTTTTGCATGTTTCAGTTTAAACTGATAATCATGCTCGTCGGTATTCGGACCAAAACGAACTTCTTTAACCACAACCTTAGTCGCTTTTGCTTTTTGTTCTTTTTCTTTCTTTTTGCGTTGATACACAAATTTTTGATAATCTTCAATTCGGCAAATAGGTGCTTCTGCACCGGGCGAAACTTCAATCAAATCCAGATTCAGTTGTTTTGCAAGTTTAATTGCTTCGGCAAGTGTATAAATTCCCGGATTTTCTATATTATCGCCTACAAGCCGCACTTTCGACGCTATTATTTCTTCATTAATATGATTTTCGTCTTCCTTACCCCTGTTATTTTGATAAGAGCGGTTGTAATTGCTGTTCCTGTTCCTGTCATAATTAGGATTAGGTTTAAAAGGCTTTTTGTGAAAAGGTGTTGCTATTGTTTTATCCTCCAAAATTTAGTTAATAATAATTTATTTTTAATAATATTTTTAATAATATTTTTAATTTTTCAATGTTTCTTCTATTTCAATTTTAACAGTTTCGATAAATTTTTCTACTGTCATCGTTCCTTTATCGCCGTCGCCTTGTTTGCGCACCGATACCGAATTTATGCCTTCTTCTTTCTCTCCAACTATCAGCAGATAAGGGATTCGCTTCAATTCGTTTTCGCGTATTTTTTTGCCTATCGTTTCGTTTCTGTCATCTATGAAACCGCGAATATCGGAATTATTTAGGACATTCAAAACTTTTTGTGCAAAATCATTGTATTTTTCGCTCACCGGCATAATAACAAATTGTTCGGGTGTGAGCCACAACGGAAATTTTCCGCCTGTATGTTCAATCAATACCGCCACAAAACGTTCCATCGAACCAAACGGTGCGCGGTGAATCATTACCGGACGATGTTTGGCATTGTCTGCGCCTGTGTATTCAAGTTCAAAACGTTCGGGAAGATTATAATCAACCTGTATCGTTCCCAGCTGCCACTTGCGACCTATTGCATCTCTAACCATAAAATCGAGTTTAGGTCCGTAAAATGCCGCCTCGCCGATTTCGATAGTTGTGGGCAATCCTTTTTCGGCTGCCGATTCGGCAATTGCCTGTTCTGCTTTTTCCCAATTTTCGTCGCTGCCTATGTATTTTTCTTTATTTTTCGGGTCGCGAAGTGATATTTGAGCCTCGTATTTATCAAATTTTAATGTTTTGAATATATAAAGTACAATATCTATTACTTTGCAAAATTCTTCTTTTAACTGGTCGTGGCGGCAAAATATGTGAGCGTCATCTTGTGTAAATCCGCGCACACGTGTAAGTCCGTGCAGTTCACCGCTTTGCTCGTAACGATACACTGTTCCGAATTCTGCCAGACGCAAAGGTAAATCTTTATACGAGCGTGGTTTGCTCCTGTATATTTCGCAATGGTGTGGACAATTCATCGGTTTCAGCAAAAATTCTTCGCCTTCCTGCGGTGTGTGAATCGGTTGAAACGAATCTTTTCCGTATTTTGCATAATGTCCGGATATTACGTATAATTCTTTTTGTCCGATATGTGGAGTTATAACGGGCAAATATCCGTAATCTTTTTGTACTTTTCGTAAAAAGTTTTCAAGTTTTTCGCGCAATGCAGCTCCTTTTGGCAGCCACAGCGGAAGCCCCTGCCCTACTCTTTGCGAAAATGTAAATAATTCCAATTCTTTTCCTATTTTTCTGTGGTCGCGTTTTTTAGCCTCTTCAAGCAGCAGTAAATATTCGTCCAGCAATTTTTTTTGCGGAAAAGTTATTCCGTAGATGCGTGTAAGCATTTTATTTTTTTCATTTCCACGCCAATATGCGCCTGCAATTGCTGTTAGTTTTACCGCTTTTATGAGGCTTGTATCGGGCAAATGCGGACCACGGCAAAGGTCGGTAAAAGTTCCGTTTTCGTAGAAAGTAATTGTTCCGTCCTGCAAATCGGTAATAAGTTCTATTTTGTACTGGTCGCCTTTTGCGATATATGTTTTAAGAGCCTCGTCTTTACTCACCGAGCGGCATACAAAATGTTCTTTTGTACGTGCAAATTCAAGCATTTTTGTTTCGATAGCGGCTAAATCGGCTTCTACCAGACTTGTTTCGCCTAAATCAACATCATAATAAAAACCGTTTTCAATGCTTGGACCTATTCCAAATTTCACCTGTGGATAAATGGCTTGCAAGGCTTCTGCCATAAGATGCGATGACGAATGCCAAAAAGTGCGTTTGCCCTCTTCATCGTCAAATTTGTGAAGTTTTATGCTTGCGTCAACATCTATCGGTCGGTTTAAATCCCACACTTCGCCGTTCACCGAAACGGAAAGTACGTCGGCAGCAAGACGCTGGCTAATGCCTTGCGCAATCTCGAAACCCGTTGTGCCTTCTTGATATTCACGTATACTATTATCAGGAAATGTAATTTTTATCATTATAATTTTCTTATTAAAAAAGCCTGCAAAGATACAAAACAATTATGAATTACGTATTAATTTTTATATTTTTTTTTGTTATCGGCAAGAAGTTAGTAAAGTTTAGTAAAGTTAGAAAGTTTGTAAAGTCAGAAAGTTTGTAAAGTTAGAAAGTTTATAAAGTCAGAAAGTTTGTAAAGATAGAAAGTTTGTAAAGTCTGTAAAGTTTGTAAAGTTTGTAAAGTTATAAAGATTCTTTCAATTAACAATCTCATAATTTTCAATTCTCAATTCTCAATTATTCATGTTGTGCGGGTGGGTGGTTGTAGTTCTAATAATCTTTTTGCTCCGCACTCTGTTTGTTTCGTTTTTTGTTTCGTATAGTGTTGCTATACATTATATTAAGTTGCCCATTCAGGGCGCAGTCGTCATTGCGAGCGTAGCGAAGCAATCCAGAAATATTAATTCTTAACTCTTAACTCTTAATTCTCCTTCTGGATTGCTTCGTGCCTCGCAATGACGTGCTATTCGGCACAATTCGTAATTTCATAATTCGTAATTGATTTTATCTGTGTGCCCCGTAATTCGTAATTTTCGTAATTCGTAATTGATAATTCGTAATTGATTTATCCGTGTGCCTCGTAATTCGTAATTTGTGTAATTCGTAATTGATTTATCTGTATGCCTTTTCAAATCAACAAAAAAAGGGCGCAATCAGCACCCTCTAATTCTTAATTTTTAATTCTTAATTTTTAATTCCACTCGTCGGTTTTTTCTGCGGTTTTCTTCGCTTGTGTTTGGAACTATCGGTTCTTTTTCAGCTTTGCTCA
>JAITOP010000271.1 GCA_031289895.1 Prevotellaceae bacterium | reverse complement strand
ATTTACTGCATGGTCAATAAAATATCCTTTACCCGAATACACTCGATTATCATTAATATTTTCATCTAAATATTTTAAATATTCAGGTGAAATATAGGCTATTGGTTTTAGTTCGTTTCCAAATATTTTAAATATTTGATTTCGCGATTTTTCTTTTGCAATGCATAGATTATCAGCCGACAACCATTCTGATATTCGGTTTTGCATTGTTTTTATTTCTGCATTATTTTCCCAATCGCCATACCAATATTTGAATTTTTTTGTGCGGATTAATAGCCATTGCCACTCGTCCAAATTAGATATTTTTCCATTTGGCGCTAACATGAACCAACCGTTTTTTGTTGTATGTTCTTTTATCAACCGCATTTCAAATTCTAATTCATCCATCGAAAATTAATATATTATAATTTTTTTCAAACCGCTTTATTTTGCCATTAATGCTGCCAGAGCAATCGAATACGCTTTTGTTTGTGCGCTGTCGCCACGCGATGAAAGCACACACGGAACTTTTGCGCCAACAACAACGGCTGCCAATTCGGCTTTTGCAAATTTTGTTGATGTTTTGTAAAATGCGTTTCCTGTTTCGATATTAGGCCAAACCAAACAATCGGCATCGCCCGCAACTTCGCCCGTAACTTTCTTGATAGCAACGCTTTCTTCATCAATAGCAACGTCCAAGCCGAGAGGTCCGTCAACCACTGCATTTTTTATTTGATTGCGGTCGCTCATTTTTGCAATTATAGCGGCATCAATGCAAGCCTGCATTCCGGGCATCATTTGTTCGGTGGCGGCGATAAGTGCAACTTTGGGTTTTTCAATTCCCAGCGTGCGCGCAACGTTGATACAATAATTTGTAATTGCTATTTTTTGATTCAAATCGGGTGCAGGTATCACAGCAACATCGCTTGTTACCAAAAGTTTTTTATACGCAGGAATTTCAAATACCGAAACGTGCGATAATATTGATTTTCCGCCCGGCATTAAGCCGTTTTCTTTGTTTAATATTGCCCGCATATATTTGTCGGTTGAGCAAAGTCCTTTCATAAGAATATCGCCTTTGCCTTGATTTATAAGGCTTACTGCGAGTGCTGCAGCTTTTGCCTCATCGCTTTCGTGTACAATGGTGTATTTATTTACATCGATATTTTCGGCGGCGCAAACTTTTTTAATTGTTTCGGTATCGCCAACCAGCGTTGCGTTAATAATTCCAGCATCCACAGCCAAACTTGTAGCCTGAATTGTGTGAGCATCGTTTGCATAAGCTGCAACAAGCGTTTTTTTACCTTTTGCTTTTACAGCATCGTTTATTTGTGATAGTTTTGTAATCATTTTTTTTGATTTGTTATTTTCGACAAAATTAGTCAAAAGTTTTTAAAGTTTTTAAAGTTCATAAAGTTTTTAAAGATTGTCAAGTTTTTAAAGTTCATAAAGTTTTTAAAGTTTTTAAAGTTCATAAAGTTTTTAAAGTTTATAAAGATTGTCAAGTTCATAAAGATTATAAAGATTGTCAAGTTCATAAAGATTGTCAAGTTTTATCTCTCGGTAGAAATGATAAATGCTACTCGTTATAACTGCTATCAACAAAAGCAAAGATTGCAAATCTATGGATTTCAATACAAAAGATGTTTCTTTTTCTGCCAAGCGAAACAAACTTACGGCTTGTGCTTGTGAAAAACAATCTTTTATGATTTATTTATTTTTCATTATTTAATCACGATTTTTATTCATTTCTATTGAAAAAATGCCGCTCTTGATAATTATTCTGCGCAATGGCGGACAATACATGAAAATACTTTTTATAAGTTTTAAGATTAGGGTGAATCTTATTTTTAGTGTCCTTCTGCGATATGCTTTTTCCGGATGCTTTGTGTTAGCGGTAAAGACTTTGTATAATTGAAACGCGCTGTTCATTGCATAACTTATTCCTTCAAGAGAACTTGGGCTGATAAAGCCTGCTGCCTCGCCTATTAAAAAAACGCCCTTATCGGCTACAGCAAACTGAAAAGGAGACGCAGGACGCGAAACAAGACAACATTCGGTTAAAACAGGTTCACTCAGTTTATAGCCTAAATCTTTTAATTTTTCTTTAAGTTGTTCAAATTTTTTTCTGCAATTTTTTGCTGATAAAGCAGCGCCTAAAATAAAATATCCATCTTTTGAATCGCTCCAAGCATAACAATCGGTGATGGTTTCATCAAAAATTGAAGAATAAAAAGGCACAGGATGTTTCTCCTTAAACCATTGTTGAATAGCAACATATTGTCGTATTTTCTTTTTGAAAAATAATTTTCTTGTCATCGAATTTGAACCATCTGCGCCGACAATATATTTTGAATAAATGATTTCTTCTTTTCCTCCGCTGATAATTGTTATTTTAAATAAATCCTTATCGCGTATAATATTTTTGCAAACAGTTTTTTCAAATATTTTTACCTCTTTATCTATTAACGAAGCCAACCACATATCAAATTTATGTCTGTCCATATTAAGATAAAATCGTTGATAATATGTTGTAATCTTTGATTTTATATCTATTGTTTTAACTGCGAATATTTGGGGTGTAACTAAAATTTCTTTAGGAAGGGTAAGATTGAATTTGGCAAGTATCTTTTGAGCATCAGGCGAAAGCAATCCTCCGCAAGGTTTTCTAAATGTACCTTCCTCATCATGTAAACTTTTACGGTCGATTACAGCAGTTTTAAAAGATTGCGGAAGAAGACGCGCAAACGTTGCTCCCGCAGGTCCCATACCGATAATTACTATATCAAAAACCATCAGTTTAATGATTAATTGTTAATGATTAATTCTTAATTTTTAATTTTTAATTATTTTCATCGTATCCGTTGCAATTACAAGCTCTTCGTCGGTGGCGGCAACAACTACTTTTACTTTGGAATTAGGTTTTGTTAATTCTTTAAAATCAACACCGCGCAACATATTATTTATTTCGCTGTCGAAATCAACGCCGAGATATTCGAGATTTTGCGATATTTTTTCTCTTACATTAAAATCGTTTTCGCCAATTCCGCCCGTAAATACTATAATATCAACGCCGTTCATTGCTGCTGCATAAGCGCCTATATATTTTAAAACTCTGTACATAAACATATCAAGGGCAAGTTTGGCGTGTTCGTTGCCTTCGTCGGCAGCCTTCCACAGGTCGCGCATATCCGACGAAACGCCCGAAATACCTTGCAATCCGCTTTCTTTATTTAGCAGGTCGTTCACTTGTTTTCCGTTTAATTTTGCTTTTTCCAGCAGATAAAGCACAATTCCGGCATCAATATCTCCGCTTCGAGTTCCCATCATTAAGCCTTCGAGCGGTGTGAAACCCATTGTTGTATCAACCGATTTTCCTTTGTCTATTGCGGTTATCGACGAGCCGTTGCCTAAATGGCATGTAATTATTTTTATCGTTTCGATATCAATACCTAATTTTTTACATGATTTTTGGGCTACAAATTTATGGCTTGTTCCGTGAAATCCGTAACGGCGAATTTTGTATTTTGTGTAATAATCGTAAGGCAATGCGTATAAGTATGAATATTCGGGTATTGTTTGATGAAACGATGTATCGAAACAGGCAACCTGCGGAACGGAGGGAAGAAATTTTTTCATGGCTTTTATTCCGTTAAGATTTGCAGGATTGTGCAATGGCGCAAGTTCTATACACGTTTCAATTTTTTCTTCTACACTTTCGTCAATTAACGTGCTTGATGTAAAAAATACGCCTCCGTGCGCAACGCGGTGTCCGACAGCCGAAATTTCGTTGAGATGGCTTAACACTCCGCACTTTTCGGATACAAGCAAATCAAGAATTTTGTTTATTCCGTTAACGTGATTATCAATAGGTTCGTTAAATTCCACAGTTTCTTCGCCTGTGGGTTTGTGAACAATTTTACTGACAGACAAGCCTATGCGCTCAACAATTCCTTTTGCCAGCACGCGATTTTCATTTTCTTCGCCAACCATGTCAAACACTTGGTATTTTATCGAAGAACTTCCGCAATTTAATACTAAAATTTTCATTTAATTTAGATTTTATGTGGTTAATATATTCGACAAAAGTACAAAAAATAGCCTGAAAAATTTATTTTTGACTTA
>JAITOP010000346.1 GCA_031289895.1 Prevotellaceae bacterium | reverse complement strand
CAACGCATTAAAAGTATCTAAAATATTAAATATCAACAATTTGCGAACACAAAATCAGAGGATTTTCAAACGGTATAATTGATTAATATACAGCGATTTAAATCGTTTTAATGCGTTGACCCTGGCGGTAAAGTAATTTTACCGCTGTTTTTTATTCTCCGTCCGATAGGATTTGCAATCCTGCCGCATGGAGTATAAGGATTTGTAATCCGAAAAAACATTGACTTTATGATTTTGTTGCGGATTATAAATCCTTATATTCCAACATTCGGATTGCAAATCCGAATGAACGGAAAATGAACAAACGACCAAATACCAACGACTAAATACCAACGACCAAATACCAGATACCAACGACCAAATACCAAATACCAACGACTAACGACCAAATACCCATATAATATCATATTTATTTTATAACTTTGCAAAGTATAATTTTACTATATGACAGATAATAATCAAATTAAACAACAAGCTATCAACACAATACTTACTGAGGCTGATGCAGTGCGCAAATTAGCCGATTTTATTGATGATGATTTTGCAAATACGGTAAAACATATTCATAACATCAATGGTCGTGTGATAGTTAGCGGAATTGGCAAAAGTGCAAATATCGCAACAAAAATAGTTGCCACGCTCAATTCAACAGGAACACCATCAATATTTATGCACGCAGCCGATGCTATTCACGGCGATCTCGGTATCATTCAGCCCGATGATGTTGTAATATGCTTGTCGAAAAGCGGCAATACTGCTGAAATAAAATTGCTGATTCCGCTGATACAAAAAATGGGAAATAAAATAATTGCATTGGTGTCGAATATCAATTCGTATTTGGCTCAGCATGCCGATTTTATATTGCGGGCAACGGTTGCCGAAGAAGCCTGTCCCAATAATCTTGCGCCAACGTCGAGTACTACGGCACAGCTTGTTATTGGCGATGCGCTGGCTATTTGTCTGCTGAAAATGCGAGGATTTTCTGCCGAAGATTTTGCCCGCGTGCATCCCGGCGGCTCGTTGGGAAAAAAATTATATACCCGCGTTGGCGATATTATGAGCAAAGCCAAGCCACAAGTGAAAAATACAGATGTAATTCGCGATGTGATAATAGAAATATCGTCGAATTATCTCGGCTCAACAGCAGTTGTAAACGACTTGGGGAAAATCGCAGGAATAATAACCGACGGCGACTTGCGGCGAATGTTACAACTCGAAGTTGATATAAAAACTTTAACCGCCGAAAATATTATGAGTTTAAATCCCAAAACAATCGACAGCAGCGAGTTAGCAATAAAAGCATTTACAACAATGGAAAAAAACAAAATAACGCAAATGCTTGTAGTCCACGACGATGATTATGTTGGCGTAATTCATATACACGATATTTTGCGCGAAGGGATTGTTTGAGTTGGGTATTTGGTCGTTAGTCGTTGGTCATTAGTATTTGGTATTTAGTCGTTAATATTTGGTTGGACGTTAATTGGGAAGGTTTTTTGTGTGAAAAAATTTGCGATTTTTGTTGTAAAAACAAGAATAAATCATGGGTCAACATCAATTAAAATCATAACGCTCTTAAACTGTTGCTGCGATTGGATTTGGGAGATACATTGCTGCAAAGTTTTTTTTGTTTGTGCGAGCGATGTTTTTTGCTCTATTTTCAGCAAAATTGCGCTTATAAATTTATTCTGAATTTTATTAACTGTCGGATATTCGGGACCAAGAACATTGTTGCCGAAAAACCTGCGCATACTGTCGGCTGTTGCGTGAGCCGCGTTGTTCAAAATATCTACGTTATAATGTTTTAATGTGATATTTATCAATCGGTAAAACGGCGGATAACAAAAATTTTTGCGTTCGGCAATTTCGCGTGCAAAGAAATTTTCATAATTATTATCAACCACATCTCTTATTGTTTTATTTTCGGGATTATAAGTCTGAATAAAAACACGTCCGTTTTTTTTGCGGCGTCCCGCTCTGCCACCCACCTGCATCATAAGCTGGAACGCGCGTTCGTGCGCTCTGAAATCCGAAAAATTCAACATATTATCGGCGTTCAAAATTCCAACTATTCGCACATTTCCAAAATCCAAACCTTTGCTTATCATTTGCGTGCCAACCAAAATATCGGTATCGTGATTTTCAAATTCAGAAATTGTGCGAATATAAGCATTGCGGGTTCGCAGCGAATCGGTATCAAATATAGCTGTGCGGGTTTTCGGAAAAATTATTTTCAACTCTTCATCTATTTTTTCTGTTCCCGCACCTTTTTTATTTAATTTTTCGCTACCGCAATTTTTGCATGTTTCGTGCAAATTTTCGGAATATCCGCAATAATGACAACGTAAATTATTTGTATTTTTATGATAAGTTAAACTCACGTTACAATGTTTACAATTAGGAATTTCGCCGCAATTTTCGCATTGCAGATATGGTGCAAATCCTCTGCGGTTTTGAAACAAAATAATTTGTTCGTTACTCCTCAGCGAATCGAACATCGCATCAAGCAAAATTGCTGTAAAATGCCCGTTCATTTGTTTTTTTTTGTACGCAGTTATAATATTTACTGTTTCAACTTTTGGCGGCATCGCATCTCCAAAACGCTCTGAAAGCCGCGCCAATCCGTATTTTCCTCGTAACGCATTATAATAACTTTCTATTGATGGCGTTGCGCTTCCGAGAATAGTTTTTGCACCATGTAATTGCGCAAGAAAAGTTGCGGCATCTCTGGCATTGTAAAAAGGCGCAACATCGTGCTGTTTGTACGATGCATCGTGTTCTTCGTCAACAATTATCAAACCTAAATTTGCGAATGGCAAAAACATTGCCGACCGCGCGCCTATTACGATTGAATACTGTTGTTGCAGCAATTTATTTCCAATAATATTGTTGTAAACTTCAACGCGCTCGTTTTCGCTGTATTTTGAATGAAAAACGCCGACTTTATTTCCAAAAACTTTTTGCAAACGTGTAAGCAATTGTTGTGTGAGAGCAATTTCGGGCAACAGATAAAGCACTTGTTTGCCTTGCTGCAATTGAGTTTCAATCAATTTAAAATATATTTCCGTTTTTCCCGATGATGTTACTCCGTGCAATAAAACCGTATTTTTTGTTTCAAAACTTTTATTGATTTCGTTCAGTGCTGTTTCTTGCGCATCGCTTAATTCGTAAGGCTTGTGAGTGGTTATATCTTCTGTTGAAAGTCGTCCGATTTGTTGATTTTCGGTTTCAAAAATTTGCTTTTTTATACATTCATTTAAAGCGGCAGCGCTTATTTGAGAGTCGTTTAATAATTGTTTTTTTTTAATTTTCGGAGGATTGGTAAAGTCAAAATTTTCGGACAACGAAAGATAATAAATCAATAATTTTTCTTGCATTTTAGCATTTTTCAGAAAATCTATTTTTTTATTAAGTTCCGTTTCGTTTTTTATTGTTTTGCTAAGTTTTACAAAGGTTTCAAGGCGTGGTTTATATTTTGATTCTATATTTTCGTCAATACAAATTATGCCTTTTTCGAGCATATTTTTTAAGATAGTAATTATAGTTTTTTTTCGTGATTTTTTTATCAAATCCTGCAATGTAATTGTTTTATTTTCTTCAATAATTGAATACAATTCGGCTTCGCGTTCGGTTATTTCAAATTCACTTTCGCATAAATTTGATAACGAAATATGCGTTTTGCTTTGCAGCCTCAGTCCGCTGGGCAATGCGGCAGCCATAACTTCGCCGATAGTACACATGTAATATTCGGCAATCCATTTCCAAAAATCAAGTTGATATTTATTTACAACAATATTTTTATCAATTATCGAAATTATAGGTTTTACAAGGTATGGCTTGGGTTCGTCGTCATATAATTTTTGCACAATTGCCGAATACATTTTATTTTTCACCACAGCAACAACGCTGCAACCAACAGCAATATCAGAAATCAGCTCGTAGGGAACAGAATATGTGAGAGTTTGTTGTGGTAAAAACAGCGGCAAAATTAAATCGGCATACATATTTTTTTACAATTATTTTTAATTATTATCAGCATTTAATTTTAATATTTTTTCTGCAACTTTTTCCATCAGCCATTTTGGAGTAGATGTTGCACCGCACACTCCAACACTTTGTATATCAATAAACCACAGCGACATTAAATCATTTTCATCTTCGACCATGTAAGTATTTTTGTTCACATTTTTGCAGGCATCGTATAAAATTTTTCCGTTTGAACTTTGTTTTCCGCTAACAAAAATTATAACATCGTGATTTTCTGAAAACATTTCCAAATGCGGTTTTCGGCTCGATACCTGTCCGCAAATTGTGTTGTGCGATTCAAAGACAAAATTATTATTTTTATTTGTTTCTGTCATTTTATTTTTAATAATTTCGTTTATTTCGTTAAATTTTTCTATGCTTTTTGTGGTTTGTGCAAATAAAGAAACAGGTCGCGAAAAGTCAATAAAATCAAGGTCTTTAGCGGTTTCAACAACAATTGCAGTTCCATCTGTTTGACCAATTAAACCGTTTACTTCGGCATGATTTTTTTTTCCGAAAATAACTATTTGCCCATTTATTTTTTTAATTTTTTCGTAATTATTTTTTATTCGTTCCTGCAATTTCAGCACCACAGGGCAAGTGCAGTCTATAATTGAAATTTGATTTTGTTTTGCCGCACTGTAAGTTGAAGGCGGCTCGCCGTGTGCGCGAATCAAAAGTTTTTCACCTTTTATTTTAAACAATTCGTTGTGATTTATACTTTTCAAACCTCGCGTTTCAAGCCGTTTAACTTCAATGTTATTGTGTACAATTTCGCCAAGCGAATATAAATTATTATGAGTGTCCAATTCATTTTCCGCCTTTTCGATAGCACGAATTACGCCATAACAAAATCCCGATTTATCATCAATTTCAACTATCATCATTTTTAAAATTATTTGATTACCGAATTAAAAATTTTTTCAAACCATTGCATTTGTTCTTCAATACTGATATGGCTGTTATCAAGAATTATGGCATCGTCTGCTTTCTTCAATGGGCTTGTATCGCGGTGTGTATCAATATAATCGCGTTCGCAAATATTTTTTTCAATTTCTTCAAAAGTAACATTAATATTTTTTTCCAACATTTCGTTGTATCGGCGCATAGCTCTGATTTTCGGGTCGGCGGTCATAAAAATTTTAAGCTCGGCATTAGGAAAAACCACAGTTCCTATATCTCTGCCATCCATTACAATGCCTTTGTTTTTGCCCATTTCCTGTTGCAGAGCAACCATTTGCGCACGCACCTCAGGTATAGCACTTATTGCGCTGACATGACCGGAAACTTCAACTTTGCGAATTTTATCTTCAACATTTTTTCCGTTCAAAAAAGTTTCACTTTTTCCGGTGTTAGTGTTAAAAATAAAGATTATATTTATATTTGTTAAATTTTTAATAATTTTATCAACATCTAATTCACAATCTTTAATAAGATTTTTTTCAATGCAATATAATGTTATCGCTCTATACATCGCCCCCGTGTCAACGTAGATATAGCTTAGTTTTTGCGCTATTTGCTTTGCAAAAGAGCTCTTTCCGGTTGACGAAAATCCGTCGATTGCAACTATAATTTTTTCGTTTTTCATCACTGTTAATAATTCTAAACGACAAAATTAAGTAAAAGATTTTGTCAAAAAAAATTGTAAATACGAACAAAAAAAAATAACTTCGCAGCAAATTTCAAGTCAATTATGAAGATTTTAGTAGTAGATGATGAACGCAGTATTTGCAGAGTAATGAAAGAAATCCTTGAATATGAGGGATATGAAGTGCTGTTAGCCGAAAATGGCAAGCAAGCTCTTGGTTTTATTAATGAAAATACTAATATTGATTTGGTTTTTTGTGATATAAAAATGTCGGGAATGGACGGCATTGAAGTTTTGGAAAAATCACAGGAAATCAATTGCGACTTGCCTTTTGTTATGATTTCGGGACATGCGGATATCGAAACCGCTGTTGAATGTATAAAAAAAGGCGCGTATGATTTTCTCGAAAAACCATTGGACTTGAATAGAATACTGATAGCCGTACGCAATGCAACCGATAAAACCACATTGCTGAAAGAAACAAAAAAACTTCGTAAAAGAATTTTTAAAACAAGCGACATTATCGGCGATTCGCCGGCTATAGAAAAAATAAAAGAAATGATTGACCGCGTTGCTCAAACCGAAGCCAGAGTTTTAATTACAGGTTCAAACGGAACAGGAAAAGAACTTGTGGCGCGTTGGCTTCACGAAAAAAGTTTGCGGGCATCAGCACCTTTTATTGAAGTGAATTGCGCAGCCATTCCGTCCGAACTTATCGAAAGTGAATTGTTCGGACACGAAAAAGGTTCATTTACATCTGCAATAAAGCAACACAAAGGAAAATTTGAACAAGCCGAAGGAGGAACAATTTTTCTTGATGAAATAGGCGATATGAGCCTGTCAGCACAGGCAAAAGTGTTGCGGGTATTGCAGGAAAATAAAATTTCGCGCGTAGGCGGCGATAAATCTATTGATGTTAATGTAAGAATATTTGCGGCGACAAACAAAAATCTTCCCGAAGAAATAGCAAACGGCAATTTCAGAGAAGACCTTTACCATCGGCTAAGCGTAATAATTATGCACGTTCCGCCGCTTAGCCAACGCACCGAAGATATTCCGCTGCTTACAAGTCATTTTATAGATTTAATCTGCACCGAACAAAATTCGCCGAAGCCCGAAATAGAAAAAGAAGCAATTGCAGAACTTCAACAACTTCCGTGGACGGGAAATGTTCGCGAATTTCGCAATGTTATAGAACGATTAATAATATTATGTAATAAAAAAATAACGGCAAATGATGTAAAAATATTTGCTATGCCATTAACTTAAAAGATAAAGCAATGATACAGAACAAACTTAAATCATTAGTACTCAGCAATCGCCGATTAATAATACCAACAATTGGCGCATTCTTAGTTAATCAGCAAGGAGTAGTAACTTTTTCATCGTTTTTGAAATACGATGATGGCTTACTTGCAAAATTGTTGTGCGAACAAGAACATATTTCGGAAGAAGATGCACAACAGATTATCAGAGGTTTTGCACACGAAGTATTGGATACAATAACTATCGGCAACAAATTTCAGATTGCCAACTTCGGTTATTTCTCTACCGACAATCACGGTAACGTTATGTTTACTGTTGAAAATGCGGTAGCAGAGCCGATAAATCCATACATTCCGCCGGTTGTAGAAACACAACCCGTTGTTACAACGCCCGAAGAACCTCAAAATTTCTTTAATACACCGTTTACGGAACCCCCCATTTTTAATACAACCGGGCAAAACAATGATTTTGGTTATCAAAACGATAACAATGTAAACTCACATAATACTATGGAAAAAGAAAAAAAGAGCAAGGCAGGCTATTGGATTTTAACGATAATACTGATAATAATTGCAGTATTGTTGTTGTTGTATCTTTTCAGCAAAGATTTCAAAAAAACAGTAAATTCGCTGTTTAGCGACAAGCCAAGAATAGAAACAGTTAAAGACACAACTCCGCCGGTGGCTGACACAGCAACAGTTGTACAAGATACCGCAACAGTAGTTACGCAGCAACAACCGGAACACACACAAACATACGGAAATATTGCAGCAAGCACTCTCAACGGAAAATATCAGGTTGTTGCAGGTTGCTATCTCGAAAGAGAAATTGCAGACAAATTTGTGCGCGAACTTAAAGAAAAAGGTTACGAACCCCGTATTCCCGACCATTTATCGGGCGAATGGATAGTTGTGATTGTGTACGAAAGCGATGATGAAAACGACGCAGCAAGAGTAAGAGACCAATTTGCTGCTGCCGGCTACGATGATGCTTATATCAGAAAAAGAAGCGGCGGAATAGT
>JAITOP010000342.1 GCA_031289895.1 Prevotellaceae bacterium | reverse complement strand
ACAGATTGTTGTTGCCAATGCCCTTATCTACAATACTTTGAGTAAGAAACGGAAAAATCAACGACAAAATGCTGCCGACAAGCAACCCGATAAAAAGTTGAGCGATTTGAGATTTAAATGGTTTTAAATATCTGAAAAAGAAAGAAATAGATTTTTTGTTTTTTTCGGCATCAATTTCTTTTGTGTAAAATTCTGGTGCAGGTTCGAGCAATAATGCCGTACCTGTTTGCTCTCCGTCTGTTACTGTGCTTGCCCAACATTTTAAGAGTTCGTCTTTTTTTAAAACATATTTTTCGCCGACGGGGTCGGAAATATAAAATTTGTCTTTTTTTACTTTGTAAAGAACTACAAAATGCGCCTGATTCCAATGCAAAATGCACGGCAAAGGTACAGTTTTCAACTGTTCCAAAGAAATTTTTACCCCCTGCGTTCTGAAACCGATACTTTCTGCTGCCTCTGAAATTCCGAGCATAGAAACACCCTCGCGGGTGATAAAACTCTTTTCCCGCAAAAACTGGCTGGAGTAATGCTTGCCGTAGTGCTTGGAAATCAGACGGAGGCAGGTCGCTCCGCAGTCCATGGAGTCGTGTTGAGAGTAGAAAGGAAAGCGGAGCATGAAATTTTATTAAGATTTGTTTATTCTAACTGCAAAACTTTCTGAAAAACCGAATCTTCATTAAAAAGATAATCTTTTGTATAAATAGTACCATTATCCATAGGTTCCGCATTAAAATTTTTAATAGTTTGCTCTATTGTTGTGGGAATATAAATTTCTACATTATCATGAAAATATTCCCAATTGGAGTTGCCTTTATTGGTCAGTTCGATAACTGGTTCCATTGAAAAAGTCAAATGAGAATTAGGTAACGCAAACAAAAGTGGATTAATTCCAAACCCCAACAACCTACCTGTATTTTCTCCCACACTAACTATGTTTTCACATAAATATGCAATGTTAGATAAAGAACCAGCCGAGGAAAATATCATTCTATCTTGCAAAACATAAATCTTTCCTGTATAATTAAGCGATTTTCCATTTGGAGCTATTGGCTCTCCCCAATTAACAGTGGTAAATTTCTCATTGTTTAACATAGCAATTTCTATCGGAGAACTTTTAAGAGAATCCCACTCTTCCCATCTATTATTTTTTTGCATGGCAATTTTACTTGCTTCTGTGCAACGTAATCCAATTGGTGCGTCAAACCGTATAGTGTCTTTTATGATAGCACTCAAAATATTCATCCAGACATCATCACCACCGCCACCATTCCGTCTTATGTCAATAATTACTTTTTTGATTGATTTTCCTGTCCCCTTTGCGATAATAGAATCAACAAAAGGATAATTATCACTTAACATTTTAGGCAATCGAATGTATAAAATTTTTTCATTATCAAAAAAATTAACATAACCAATTTCATCTACTGAATTAAAAACATAAGCACCACCAAAAACAGAAATGCCTGTTTTTTTTACCAAATAAAAAATAGAATCTATTTTATTGTGATTTTTGTATTTGATACAAATGGTATCATTTTTATCAATATATAAATTGCCTCTTATTTGACAGTATTTTTTTTGTAATTTATTATCCCACCGGTATTCTCTAATTAGATTTTTATCAGATAACCAAAAATCAATAGAATTTCCATTAATGGATAATATTTCTGCACCACTGGGCAAAGAATCTCTTCTGTTCTCAAAAATAATATTAAATTTCCCAATATTATAATAGGAACCGGAGTCATACGAAAGTATTAATCGTAATCGTGTTTTTTGCTGAAAAATTTTTTGTTCGGTTTTTGTTATCAAATCAATTATATTGTTAGTAATAATAGAATCTTTATGAAAATGTAACAACAATTTCTCATCTTCAATCAGATTACAGTGTAAATCATTACACATTTTTATTGATTTATAAATCAATTCTGCAAATGAGACTTCATTTGTAATAGTGTCAATATTTGTCCGCATTTTTTTTATACTATCCAAAATATTTATTCCTGTTACCTTGTATCGTACGGTAAGCTGAGGGTTAACATCTGCCATAATAGAATAAAACTCGTCAAAATCTTCGTACATTTGAGATTTTGACAGACAATTATTTGATTGCCCGAATATTGTAGACATACTACATAATAAAAGAAAGACTATACCACTGAATTTGCACATAAGTTTTAATTTTTATATTGTTGCATTAAAGTTTTAATTTCCAAATATATACTTAATAAGTCTGAAATGTGATTTTTATATGTTGTACATACATTATTTTTGCCGTTTTCAAATTCATTTTCTATGCGCTGTATCGGGCAACCTCCTCCACATAGTGGAAGATATTCACATTTAGAACAATTTTTATCTTCCAACGGGTCGGCTCCGAACATATTTCTATTTAATTCTATTTGATTTACATCATATATATTCCCTTTTTCCAATCTACCCACAGCGTGTTTTTTATTGCCTATTACTTCCCAACATTTATAAACATAACCGTCAGAATCTATTGTAAGTGAATTTTTATTTCTTATGGCACATTCGGAAATAAATCTATCGGGATAATTCGTCCACGCTGTACCTATTTTCGATTCATTCCATAAATTGACAGAAAAATTTACATATTCTTCTTTTGTAAACAAACTGGTTTCGTTCAAGTCGTCATGTTCCCCTCTATTTAGCACAATGGCAGGCGTAATTGACACATTCTTACCTCTGTATCTATCACACAGCGATTTATATAAACCAACGTAATCTTTACTGTTTTCTTTCGTTATGTTAACTCTTATTATTATTCGTATGTCAGAGGCTTTTTCTGTAATTAAATCAATATTTTCAAGTATTTTTGAGAAAACGTCATCACAGGAATCAATAAACTTGATTTTATTATGACTGTCTTTGTTTCCATCTATTGTTATTTGCATTGAAGATACTTCTATTTCTTTCAGAATATCAATAACTTCAGGCGTAATATGAAACGCTGTTGTAATGATATTGGATGTAAAAGTTTTTTCCCATTTTGGTCTGAAACGGTTATAGAACTTTTGCATTTTATCTATTGCCATTAATGGTTCACCTCCGAACCAGGTTAAATGGATTGATTTTATATGTTTGTATTTTTTCACATAACCAATAATTGAATCCATTGTATAATTGGTAAAATACGAGTGACTTTTCTTTTCAAAGCAATATTTACAAGAGAAACAGCAATCCATAGTGGGAGCAACAGTCAAATGCATTGTATCATTTGAATTTCGTATTCCTTCTACCATTGCTTTATACACCAAAAACTCATCTCTATCATTTTCTGTCAAGAAACGGCGGAAAATCAATTCTTCATATAATTCATTATCAATTTTGTTTTTATTGATTTCATCATTTTGGCTTTGTGATTTTATCAATATATCGTAACCATTTTTATTAATTTTTAATAATGCGTTGGATAATGTATTATAAATATAGTAGGCTTCCTTTATTGCAAACAAAAATGTGTATTTTGAAACTTTCACTTTGGTTGTTATTGTCAAGATTTGTATTAAAAAAAAGTTAGTGTGTAAAAATTAGCACACTAACCTTTAGTAACGTTTAGAACACTCCTAATGCAGTTGCTTTGAATTGGGGACAATCTTGTATATCTTTCCAAAGTCCACAAGCTGCGTAATGTAGTTCATCGGAACAATTTGTGTATATAGGACACAATGTATAAGCGTAGCATGGTGTAACAGAATACTTTAAATCTCCAATAGGTGAGCAAGTAAAACCGCCCTTTATTTTTGACATGTCAATTGTGTTCAACCTTCCTTCTTCTATTAACTCAAAACTTTTCATATTTTTTGAACTTTAAAAATTTGACACTCATCCAACTTGAAGTCTTAACATATCCGGACCAGGATTACCTGTATATCCACCCTTACATTCTGTAAATCCCCCATCTACAGTGCAACTCCCATAGAACGCAGGACAATTTGCATAGAGTTTTGTACATAAAACTATAGAGTACTTAGTACCTCCACTCTCCGTACAAGTGGGTATTCCTCCTGTTAAAACATTCATTTCGCGAATGTTTAACCTTCCTTCTTCAATTACTTGAAATTTTTTCTTAAAATTCATAAGTATTTGCTTGCTACATAACCCTGTGTAGCCCGATTTTTAAAATTACAAATTTAATGAATTATTTTTATAATGCAAAGTTACATCATTAATTTTCACACTGTTTTGCGATTTTGCGCAAATTTTATTGTAACTTTGAGCAAAATAAAAACAAATAACATTATGGTCAAGACAAAACTTATCGAAGCCCGCAGAAATCGGGGCTATTCACAGGAATATATGGCAAATTTTCTTAATATGGACGTATCCAATTACAACAGACGGGAAAATGGACAAATAAAAATTTCTACAGAACATTGGCAAATAATCGCCAAAGAACTAAAAGTGCCTTTGGAAAATATTTATGAGGCAGAGGAAAATCTGATTTTTATTTTCAATGACAACTCCACAGGAAATGGAAATATTGTCAATAATTACTCTTTGCCGCAAGAAGTTTTGGATTCGTTCAAAAACCGTGTTTACGCTTTGGAAGAATAAATCAGACTTCTAAAAGAACTTTTGAAAAAGGCAACGGGACAATAAATTTGTTGAGTTTTATTCTCTGCATACTTGTAAGGCACCTTGACTTGCTTGTTCACAACTTTGACTACAACAAAATGGTTCTGTTTTCAATGCACAATACAGGGTAAGGGGGCTTGGAAAAGTTGTGCGGGCGTGATTTTTACGCCTGTGGTGCGGAAACCGATTTTTTCTGCGGCATCAGCGATGCCGAGCAGACTTACTCCCTCGCGGGTGATATAGGTTTGTGCGCGTAAGGTTTCTAAGGTGTAGTTTTTCCCGTAGTACTTTGCAAGCATGCGGAGGCAGGTGGCTCCGCAGTCCATGGAGTCGAGTTGGTGGTAGTGGGGAAAGGGCATATCCTAAATTTTATCACAATAGTCCATTGCTTCCTGTCCGTAAGTTTCTTTGAGAAAATTTAAAAATTGTGATGTTTCTATTGGTGTTCCAATCACGGATTTCAAAAAATCAAAAATTGAATTATTAAATTTTTCATAACCGATTTTTTGTGCCAATTCATCAAGCGGTAGTGTCCTGATATTATTGTTATATAAAAATCATTAACTCGCTGTTTATCAGCATTTTATTTTTTTCATTGCCATTTGAATCAATTTTTTAAGACCAATTTTAGCCGAAAAAATACGATTTTCATTTTAGAAAAGCCCCCAATAAAATATTATGACCTGAAATTCAGCACTTTAAAATATCAA
>JAITOP010000315.1 GCA_031289895.1 Prevotellaceae bacterium | reverse complement strand
AGAATATAGCAAAAACGCTATTCTATGTATTTTATTTTGTGCGTATTAAAACGCTTTTTTATGTCATAATCAATATTTTTAATTCTTTGTGCAAAAATATACTTTTATTTTATAATCTGCAAAAATATTTTTTCGCGCTTGCATAATTTGCCAATAAAAAATCACGAAATTCACAAAAAATAAAAAACATTCAGAAAAAAAATATTTTTTTTGCGACCATTGATATCTTTACGACTTTTGCGACCTTAATGTCCTCAATGTTCCTAATGTCCTTAGTGTCTTAGAGAGAGAGAAAACAAAAAAAAGCCCACCATCAACCAAATACTAAAAAAATCCCAATAATTATTAAATATTTGTTTATAATAAGAATATTTTTTGTAATTTTGCGGAATAATAATAACAAATTATCTTTTTTAGTATAAATATTAAAATCAGTATTCCATTGAAACCGTATAGAATATTAGTCATAAATCCGGGCTCGACATCTACAAAAATAGCAGTTTTTGAAGATGAAAAAATGATTTTCTCAGAAAACATAAAACATTCGGCAGAAGAATTATCAATATTTGGTTATATCATTTATCAACATAAATTTCGCAGAGAATTAATTCTGCATAAACTTAGAGATGCAAAAATAGATATTTCGCAAATAGATATAATTGTAGGTAGAGGAGGCTTAGTGAAACCCATATTATCAGGTGCTTACGAAATAAACGACAGGTTGAAAGAAGACCTGCTCAATGGCGTGCAAGGCGAACACGCAAGCAATCTGGGCGGGCTTATTGCCGACGATATTGCAAAATCAATACCCAAAGCAAAAGCGTACATTGCCGACCCTGTTGTGGTTGACGAAATGCAAGATGTAGCCCGCATAACAGGTCATCTCAAAATATTACGAAAATCTATTTTTCACGCATTGAATCAGAAATCGGTGGCGCGGCGATTTGCAAAATCAAGAAACGAAAAATACGAAAATCTGAATTTGATAGTTGCCCATTTAGGCGGCGGAATTTCTATCGGCGCACATCTAAAAGGCAAAGTGATAGACGTTAACAACGGACTGGACGGCGATGGACCTTTTTCGCCCGAACGCGCAGGCTCGTTGCCGACAGGCTCGCTGACAAAATTATGTTTCAGCAATAAATATACCTACGAAGAAGTCAAAAAAATGCTTGTGGGCAATGGCGGCTTGATGTCGCTTATGGGAACACTCGAAGCCAGAGACGTAGAAATAATGGCGGCTGACGGCGATGCACGCGCAAAACTTATACAGGATGCTATGTGTTATCAGGTTGGTAAATATATCGGCGCAATGGCAGCCGTACTTAAAGGCAAAGTTGACGGAATTATTATAACCGGCGGAATTGCGCACAACAAATATCTTTGCGATTATGTTGGCGCGATGGTTGGTTTTATCGCTCCCGTTCAGGTTTACCCGGGCGAAGATGAAATGGCAGCATTGGCAGCAAACGGCTTGATGATTCTTACCGGCGAACTGAAACCGATGATTTATGAATAGTGGTCGTTGGTATTTGGTCGTTGGTATTTAGTCGTTGGGATTTAGTCGTTGGTATTTGGTCGTTGGTATTTGGTCGTTAGTATTTGGTCGTTGGTATTTAGTCGTTGGTATTTGGTCGTTGGTATTTGGTCGTTGGTCGTTGTACTTAGGAATCGTTACGAAATAACATGATTTTTTATTATGGTTTTGTTGGATAATTAGGTGGAAATTATTATAAATTATAAATTGTTCTGCGGTAGTGTGTGGCGACTTCTGCTGTGTTGGCATCATTGCGGATGCTGTGTTGGCGTCATTGCGGGCTTGTGTGTTGACGTTATTGCGGATGCTGTGTTGGCGTCATTGCGGGCTTGTGTGTTGGCGTCATTGCGGATGCTGTGTTGGCGTTATTGCGGGCTTGCGTGTTACCGTCATTGCGGATGCTGTGTTGGCATCATTGCGGGCTTGACCCGCAATCTCCTCAAATAAACGGGGGATTGCGAGTCAAGCCCGCAATGACGGTAAAAACAGCACCTCAAAAAAAGTTTTAGCCTCAAATTAATTATTAATTGTTAATTGTTAATTATCTTTGCACTTTATAACTTTACAAACTTTATACTTTATAAACTTTATAATTTTACAAACTTTATACTTTATAAACTTTATAACTTTACAAACTTTATAACTTTACAAACTTTATACTTTATAACTTTATGAACTTTACAAACTATAACTCTTTGGTTTTTGCGGGAATAATTCCTGCACGCTTTGCCTCTACACGTTTTCCGGGCAAGCCGCTTGTTGATATTTTCGGTAAGCCGATGATTCAACATGTTTATGAAAAATCGCAACAAGTTTTCGATATTGTTTATGTTGCTACCGATGATAAACGGATATTTGATGCTGTCGTTAATTTTGGCGGAAACGTTGTTATGACTTCGGCTGAGCATAAGAGCGGAACCGACCGCTGCGCCGAAGCTGTTGATATAATACAAAATAAAATCAACAAAAAAATTGATGTTGTTGTGAACATTCAGGGCGACGAACCTTTTATTGCCGAAGAACAGTTGCAGTCAATAAAAAAAATGTTTGCTCACAGCGATACTCAAATTGCAACCTTAATAAAACCTTTTGCCGACAACGAAGATATTTTCAACGTCAACAGTCCGAAAGTGGTTGTGTCGAACACCAACGAGGCTTTGTATTTCAGCCGTTCGCCAATTCCTTTTGTGCGCGGAAGCGAAAGGGAAAATTGGAAAACACAATTTACATTTTTTAAACATATAGGATTGTATGCTTATCGCAGCGATATTTTAAGATGTATAGCGACACTGCCGCAAGGAAATCTCGAAAAAGCCGAATCGCTGGAACAGTTACGCTGGCTCGAAAACGGATATAAAATAAAAGTTGTGCAAACAAATATCGAAAATCAATCTATCGACACGCCGGAAGATTTAATAAAGATTAATGTGAGAATGTGATTAATGTGAGAATGTGATTAATGTGATTAATGTGAGAATGTGATTAATGTGAGAATGTGATTAATACGACCAGCGACTAATGACTAATGACTAACGACTAAATACTAAATTCAATATTCGTGTAAATTCGTGTAATTCGTGGCAAATAATCATTAATCATTAATACTATTCCTTCGTGTCTCGCAATTACGCGCTATTCAATTGCTGTTGTTTTTCATTCTCAATTTTCAATTTTCAATTCTTCATTTTTGACCCACTTATGTATATAAGACACATATATTTTTCTCTTAATCCTCTCAATCTAAAAATCCTGTAAATCCTGATTCAGACATTTTTTTCATCTTTAACCCCATAAATAATTTCGTCAAAATATTCACCGTTTTTGAAGATGGTTTTTGATAGTTGCGCTTCAAGTTGAAATCCTGACTTTTGCAAGACTCGCTGCGAACGCAAATTTGCAGAAAACGGACGGGCAATAATTCGGGTTTTGTCAAATGTTTTAAATCCGTACTCAACCATTTCTTTAATTGCTTGCGGCACTATTCCGTTGCCCCAGTATTTTTCGGATAACCAATATCCCATTTCGGCGTTTTTCGTATGAATGTCTGATTGCGGAAAAATTCCTATTGCACCTGCGGCTTCGCCATTAATTTCAATTGCAAATACTTTGGCGGGATTATCATTGGCAACTGTGGCGATAAATCC
>JAITOP010000245.1 GCA_031289895.1 Prevotellaceae bacterium | reverse complement strand
CAATTTTATTTGAAAGCGGATTTGATAAATTTATGGACAAAATTATTGTTGTAAATGCGCCGCAGGATTTGCGAATAGCCCGTGTTATGGCACGCGACAAACAATCGTACCAACAAATTCTAAAACGTCTGGAAAATCAACTAAGCGACGAAGAACGTAACACCCGCGCCGATTTTCTTATTGATAACTATATGTATATTCCTCTTTTACCACAGATTTTGAAAATACATGAAATGCTGGTATTTGGTCGTTAGTCGTTGGTATTTGGTCGTTGGTCGTTGGTATTTGGTCGTTGGTATTTGGTCGTTAGTCGTTGGTATTTAGTCGTTAGTCGTTGGTATTTGGTCGTTAGTCGTTAGTCGTTAGTCGTTAGTCATTAGTATTTGGTATAATGTATAAAAATATTGAGATTATTTATTTTTTATCGCAAGTTTGCAAAATTTTTTATATCAATAATATTTCACAATTAACTTCTTAACTTCTTCTAACTTATTGTCTCTTTGTTCTTGTTTCTTGCTTCTTGCTTCTTGTTTCTTGCTTCTTCACTCTCTCTTCTCAATTTTTTTTCAATCGTTTTGTATTTTGATTTATAAAATCTTTCCACGATTTATACGAAGTTGTATCTGCCTCGTTCACAACAGCTCCGCTTGTTTGATAATAATGACAAAGAGCAGCAGCCAAACCATCGGTAGCATCTAAATTATTCGGAAGTGTTTTTATCTTCAATATTCGCTGCAACGTAAGCGCTACTTGCTCTTTTGATGCCGCCCCGCGTCCTGTTATCGACATTTTTATTTTTCGCGGAGCATATTCGAAAATCGGAATCGAACGTTGCAAAGCCGCAGCCATAGCCACGCCTTGCGCCCGCCCAAGTTTAAGCATACTCTGAACATTTTTACCGAAAAACGGCGCTTCAATCGAAAATTCGTCGGGATGATATTCGTCGATAAGCTGAGTAACTCTTTCGAAAATAGTTTTTAATTTTAGATAATGGTCGCCGTATTTTTTTAATTCAATCGAGCCTAAAATCATTAATTCAGGATTTTTTCCGATAACGCGAATCAAGCCGTAGCCTAATATTGTTGTTCCCGGGTCGATTCCCAGAATTATTCGTTCGCGTTCAATTTTTTTTGTTAGTGTCATTGCAAATTTATTAATGTTTCAAGCGGGTTCAAATGTTATTTTTAAAATTGTTTTGCAGTTTTTGTCTATCTTAAAATTATCTGCTGTTCTGCGATTTACGAGCCATGCAATTTTTTCGGCGGATACTAAAACATACTGTTCATCTTTTTCGAATTGCGATAATTTTTCGTCAATAAAATAATCGCTCAACTTTTTTCTGCCACGCATACCAAACGGCGTAAAACTATCACCGGCTTGCCATTTGCGCAATATCAAAGGAAATTTTAATTTATCGAAATCTAAAAATGCTGTATTTTGATTTTTTTCGATTATGACGTTTTTATTTTCAATTTTTTCGATTTTTAATGATACCGGATTTTCAACGTGCATAGTGTTTTCGCCTATTTCGACAATTTGATTTTCATCTGATTTTAAAATTGATATTATTAATTTTTTTCTGTCTTTAAGTAAAATATGTGTTGGCGAAAAAAATCTTTTCCCCGATTCTCCGTCAAGCGAATCATAAATATTTGCTACTCGTTCTGCCCTAAAATTGTATTGTTGAAGTATTTCGAACAGCCATAATTGCGAATTTTCGGTATTCAATAATTTTTCTATATCAATAAAAATTTTATCGTTATTGTATGAAATTACATCTGATAATATTTCTGTTTTTTGTAATTGTAATGCGCTGTAACATTGTGAAATATGCTTAATATTTTCTGTCATTGTCTGCAAAAACGATGGATTTATTTTTTCAAATTCTGCAATCACATTATTGCGTATCCTGTTGCGCGAAAATTTATTGCTGCTGTTTGTTTCGTCAACACAAAAAGTAATGTTGCGAGCGTTTGCATAATCCACAATTTGCGCACGCGAGGCAAAAAGCAAAGGACGAATAATTGTTTCCGTTTTTTCGGTAATTCCGAGCAAACCCTTTATTCCCGTGCCTCGTACAAGATTTAAAAAAAATGTTTCGACAACATCATTTTTGTTGTGAGCAATTGCAATTTTCGAGTAATAGTATTGTTTGCGTAGGTTTTCAAACCAATCGTAACGAAGTTTTCGCGCCGCCATTTCTATTGAGATTTTTTGTTTGCGGGCAAATTCTTCGGTATCAAATTTTATTATATAAACCTGTATATCATGCGATTTTGCAAATTTTTCAACAAAAACAGCATCATCGTCCGACGCTTTGCCGCGCAACGAAAAATTGCAATGTGCTATTGCTACGTCAAATTTTGCGTTGATAAATAAATTTGCCATAACAACAGAATCAATGCCACCACTGACGGCAAGCAATATTTTGTCGTTGTTTCTTGAAACATCAAGTCGTTCTACGTTTTTTTCAAATTCAATCTGTAACACGATACAAAAATAATGAAAAAATATGCTAATTCAATTAATTTTATTTTAAGAGGCTGCATAAATCGCAATAAAAATATTTTTGATTCTTATTTTTTTGCCACAAAGTTCACAAAGTTTTTACGAATAACGATTTTTTAAATCAATAATTTTTCTTCATTCTTCAAGTCGTGCGGGTAAGCGATTGTGGTTCTATTTTGCTTTTGTACTCGCACTTTTTTTTGCGCGTTCTTTCATCCCCAGCTGCGCTATGCTTGCAAGGGGTTATTTACATTTAATACTAAACAGTTATCAAAATACCGATTTAGACATAAAAAAAAATAAAAAACATATAAAACCCTTATTTATATAAAGTTCCCTTAGTAGCCGAAAATAGGTAGCACATACCCTTATTCCCTTATTTAAATGGTGTAAATAAAGGAATAAGGGTAGAATATTGAGGCTAATTTTTGCTACTAAAGGCGGCTTTTGAAAATAAGGTTTTTGGTAACTATTTGGTATAAGTCTTTCGGACTTTTTTGTATTCGGCAACATCGTAATTCGTAATTGATATTTCGTAATTGTTTTCTATCCGTGTTCCTCGTAAAAACGACTAAATACTAAATACTAAATACCAACGACCAAATACCAACGACTAAATACCAACGACCAAATACCAAATACCAACGACCAAATACCAACGACCAAATACCAAATACTAAATACCAATAATTTCAACAAGATATAAAGATAAAAGTTGATAAACATCTTTAAAACCTATTTATTTCATATAAATTTTTAAGACTTTGCCTGTTATTTTGTCAAAAAGTGTAACTTTGCATTGTAAAACAAAAAAATTATTATATGAAAAATATTTTAATAATAGGTTCAACAGGACAAATCGGCTCGGAACTAACGATGGAACTACGCCGCCGTTACAATGGCAACATTGTGGCGGGCTATATTCCGTCTGCAAAACCGCAAAGCGAACTGTTAGAATCGGGACCATCTGCAATTGTTGATGTTACAAACGCAGAGCAAATTGCAGAAACAGTTGATAAATATAAAATCGACACCATTTACAATCTTGCCGCTTTATTATCGGCAGTGGCAGAATCTAAGCCGCAACTGGCTTGGACGATAGGCATGGGCGGGCTTTTCAATGTTTTGGAAGTTGCTCGCGAAAAAAAATGCGCTGTATTTACGCCAAGTTCGATAGGCGTTTTCGGCAACAACTCGCCAAAAGATAAAACGCCTCAGGACACAATTCGTCAACCACGTACAATGTATGGCGTAACAAAGGTTTCGGGCGAATTGCTCAGCGATTATTATTTTATTCGTTTTGGTGTGGATACTCGTTCGGTACGTTTTCCGGGACTTATATCAAACGTAACGCCACCGGGCGGAGGAACAACAGATTACGCTGTTGATATTTATTATTCGGCAGTAAAAACACGAAAATTTGAATGTCCGCTCAATGGTGATACATATATGGATATGATGTATATGCCCGATGCCCTCGAAGCCGCAATAACATTGATGGAAATTGACCCTGCACGGCTTATTCACCGAAATTCGTTTAATGTTACGGCAATGAGTTTTTGCCCCAAAATAATTTACGAAACAATTAAAAAACGCATACCTGATTTTGAAATGACATATAATATCGACCCTTT
>JAITOP010000198.1 GCA_031289895.1 Prevotellaceae bacterium | reverse complement strand
AGTAATGTTCTTTCGGGATAAATTTCTCTTTCTGTTTTTAGCCAATTTTCAGACAGTCCTGTGCCGTCTATCAGTCCATCATAAAACGATGCTTTGCCGCGCTCGGGATTGCCAAAATCCAAATCCGACGAGGCATATTCTACTTTTACTGTAGGTGCGACAACATCATCTGTTTTTTCTTTTGTGCAATTGGTATATATCAACAAAATAAATAATAAAACAGATAAAACTTTTATCTTTTTCACAATTACACTACCAAATTGCAAAAAAACATTAACCATAAATGATAATTTTGATTTCATAAGATTTTAATTTAAACGTTAATTCAGATATTAAAAATATTCTGTTGACTTCTAAAAATTCATTTTTCATATTTCTGCGTTTCAAAAAACACCGAAGTCCGTTAAATGTTTTTAAAACATTGCAAAGTTATAATAAAATTTTGTATTCTGTATTCAGTATTCCGTATTCCGTATTCTGTATTCAGTATTCCGTATTCAGTAATTCGTGGCTATTAATCATTAATCATTAACCAATAATCACTAACTACTAACCATTATCATTTTTAATTCTTAAATTTTTTTATACCTTTGTACTCTGAAAAAACTTTATAACGTTACAAATAAACAGAAATTGTATGAAAAAAATCTTATTAATATCAATGTTTTTAACGGTGTTGCTGAGTCTTTCGTCTTGCGTATCGCAAAAGAAATTTGACTCGCTGCAATCCGAATTTGATAAAATAAATCGTAAGTACAACGATTTAAACATTCAATCAAAAGAAATAGATGCTCAACGCAAAGCTCTTGAAAAAGAGAAAAGTGAACTCGACAAAAAAATTGCAGAACTTAAAGAATTGCAAGAAAAATTGAAATCGGAACATAATATCGAAACGGGCGGACTGCAATCGCAACTGCAAAAAGAACGGGACGAACTTACCCGCAAACAAGCCGAATTGGAAAAACTGCAAAAAGAGTTTAACGAAAACAACAAACGCCTGATTGACCTTCAGCAAATGCTGGCAAACAAAGACGAGGCTGTCAAAGCACTTCGCAAACGTGTTGCAGACGCATTGCTCGGTTTTGAAGGCAAAGGCTTGACCGTAACGCAGAAAAACGGCAAAGTTTACGTTTCGCTCGAAGAACAATTGCTTTTCAAATCGGGAGATTGGAATATCGAAAGTCGTGGATTGCAGGCAATTAAAGAACTTGCAAAAGTTTTGGCAGTCAATCCGGATATTAACGTAATTGTTGAAGGACACACCGACAATGTTCCTTACGGCGGCAAAGGCGGCATTTTACTTGACAATTGGGATTTGAGCGTGAAACGCGCGACAACAGTAGCTCGCGCTTTGGTGGATAAAACAGGCGTAAATCCGCGTCAGATAAGCGCAGCAGGACGCAGCGAATATCTGCCCATTGACGATGAAAATACAACTGACGCACGCCGAAAAAATCGCCGTACCGAAATTATCCTTACTCCGAAACTCGACGAATTACTCGAAATACTTGAAACAAATTAGGTTGTTGTTAAATAGTTTTTTATTGTTGGGGAAATGCAGTTATTTTGTGTTTCCCCTTTTTTTAAAGTTTTTAAGGACAATAGGGACAATAAAGACAATAAGGATTATAAAGACCTAATCAACAAAATGCTAATGACTAATGACCAACAACTAATGACCAACGACTAACGACCAACGACTAACGACCAACGACTTATTCTATCGGTTTATATTTTTGTTTTGCTTGTTCGCGGGGCATGGCTTCAAAATGCCACCATTCGTTTTGTATGTGCTTGAATCCTGCGCTTTTCATTGCGTTGCGCAAAATCAGGCGGTTGTTTATTTGTTGTTGCGTAAGTTTTTTTTCCTGCAAAAATTTTTGTTCGTAGCGCGGTTGCGATTTTTCTGTAAATTCATCAAATCCTGCGCCCATATCAACAGGTTTGCCTTCTGCGTCAACGATGCCAATGTCAACAGCAACGCCATAACTGTGCATGCTTATACGTGCCGGACTTGCTACATAATTTTTCCAATCGGTATTTTTTACAATGTCCCACATTTTTTGTTGCACACTGCGAGGTCGCGCAGCATCGTAAATTATAAGATTCCAGTCGCTACGTTTTTCTTTCAGTTTTTTTTGAGCGTTTACAAGCATTTTGGCAACTTCGGGCTGCAAAAACGCCTCGTTAAAATCGCCATACATATTTTTACCTGTAAAATTATCGGTTGTTGCATATTTCAAGTCAACAACAATATCATTATCAAGAGTTTTGATATTTACAAGTCCTGCTTTTTGCAGATTTTTTGCCGTTTCGCTTTCAGTCGATTGCTGGCAAAACGTTATAACAGTAAGATGCGATATTAAAAATATTAATAAAATTTTTCTCATAATACATTATTTTACGAAAACATGATACGCCGCAAAGGTAATAATTTAAAATAAATCATTAATTTTGCAAAAAAAATATTAAAAAAAAATATTATGATAATAATAGAAAATATAAAAGAATTATCACAGCGTCTGGATGCGTTGAGGAGGCATCTTTGACATCGATACCAAACAAATTCAATTTGAAGAAGAGCAACAAAGAACTCAATCTCCCGATTTTTGGGATAATCCAAAAGATGCTGAAAATCAGTTAAAAAAAGTAGCCGCTATTAAAGCATGGCTGTCGGGATTTGAGCAGGCAAGCAGCGATTTCAGCGATTTGCAGATTTTATTTGATTTTGCAAAATCCGGCGATGCCACCGATGAAGATGTTGACGAACAATATCGTATAACTATTGCTGCAATTGAAAAACTTGAATTGCAAAATATGTTGCGCAACGATGAAGATAAACTCGGAGCAGTGCTTAAAATAAATTCGGGCGCAGGCGGAACCGAAAGTCAGGATTGGACGGAAATGCTTATGCGAATGTACCTGCGCTGGTGCGAGCGTAAAGGATATAAACCGAAAATAGTAAATGTTCTTGATGGCGATACGGCTGGAATAAAAAGCGTTACAATGCAAATAGAAGGCGATTTTGTTTACGGATATTTGAAAAGCGAAATAGGCGTTCATCGGCTTGTGCGCGTGTCGCCGTATAATGCGCAGGGAAAACGCATGACCTCGTTCTCGTCGGTATTTGTATCACCGCTTGTTGACGATAGTATTGATATTGTGGTTAATCAAGCCGACATTTCGTGGGATACATTTCGTTCGAGCGGAGCAGGCGGACAAAATGTGAATAAAGTTGAAACAGGAGTTAGACTTCGCTATAATTACAAAGACCCTGATACCGGCGAAATTCGCGAAATTCTTATTGAAAATACCGAAAGCCGTTCGCAGCTTGGAAATCGTGAAAACGCAATGCGGCTATTGAAATCGCAACTTTATGATATTGAACTTCAAAAACGAAATGCCGAAAAAGCAAAGCAAGAGGCAGGAAAGAAAAAAATAGAATGGGGTTCGCAAATTCGCAGTTATGTTTTTGACGACCGCCGCGTAAAAGACCATAGAACAAATTATCAAACATCTGACGTACAAGGTGTAATGGATGGCGATTTGGATAATTTTATTAAAGCATACTTAATGGAATTTGGAGGAAAGTTGGTTGAGAATTAAGAATTAAAAATTAAGAATTAAGAATTACGGGGCAGATAAAAATCAATTACGAATTACGAAATTACGAATTACGAGGCAGATAAAAATCAATTACGAATTACGAAATTACGATTTGTGCAGAATAGAAAAAATCGCGCAGGGATGTGATTTGCATAACCGTAGGTGAAGCGCAGCGCAACCTACGGACAAAAACGCAAACAAAAAAAGTGCGGAGCACAAAAGAAAAATAGAATTACAACCGCGCACCCGCACGACGTG
>JAITOP010000191.1 GCA_031289895.1 Prevotellaceae bacterium | reverse complement strand
TTTAATGGGAATAAATCCTTTATTTTTTCCAGCCTGTTTGAATATATTTTCCAAAATATTTTCGGGAATATATACAAATGGGTTTACTCCAATAATTTCAATTGCTGCCTTAAATTTATGTTCCATTATAATTTCAACCATTCTTTATTATACATTTTCATTATTTTTTGTCAACCGTTTTCCGGTAAATTTTTTACTCCATAAATTTTCCAATCAATTTTAGCCCCAATTGCACATAACGTTCCGGCTGTTTACGACGTTTTTGCTGCATCGGATAACTTTCTTCTTTTACTATTTTATTCATTTTAAAACTATTATTAAAAATTGGTTGCTAAAAAACTTCTGTAAAGGTAATTATTTTTTTCGGAAACCCGCAACAAAATCAGAAAGCCAATGTGTGTGTTGGATTACAAATCTCCGTTCATTCGTATTTGCAATCCGAATGTTGGAATATAAGGATTTATAATCCTGTTTTTTTGCGGATTAAAAATCCTTTTATTCCATTCCGCAGGATTATAAATCCTGCGACGAGGCGATTACTATTTTTTCTTTTTCATAATAAACAATGGAATTAACCAAAATAAATTAAAAAAACTGCAAATTGTTAATAATGTCATTATAATAATGGGAAACAATGATTTAATAATTATAATGTTCCTAATAATTAGTATTACAAATAGAAATACTCCTATAAAAATGGTATTATATGGTGACATCAAAAATACCCAAAAAAGAAGTCCGCAAATAATATTTATTATATCAAATGGGTTTTTCTTTAGATTGTATTTTTTGATTATTAATTTTGAATACAATTTTGCACAAATCATTATTCCAAAAGTTCCCCATCCAATAGTTATCTGTAACCATTGCGGAGCATTATTTGCTAAAATTAGAAAATCATTCATCTTAATTTTCCGGTTATTTAACAACTTTCAAAACCTCGCCATTATCTTCCACAATTTTTTTAATCCAAAATTCGGGTAATTGAGGGTGTGCGGGTTGTACGGGATAATTTTCTTCGGTGCGTTCAAATTTGCCGTCTTTTTCTATTTTTACGTTTCCGTCCATATATTTTACGAGCAAATATGCATCGAGTTTTTTCCATCTGTTAAACAATTCCTGCGCTCGCTGCAACGAAAATTCGGTTAAATAATTTATTGCCTCATCTTGGTTTTCGGCGTAAATGCTTGCTGCTTTTTTGTCGATTTCTTCTATCATTTTTTCCGATTCGTTTTCAAAGTTTTTTTGAACTTTCCGAATATCTGCGCTCATTACATCGTAATACGAATATGCAAAATTGGTAACTCTGTTGAACAGCCAAAATGCAGAAGTTTCGGAATATGTAAGCAAATCGCCATTGCCAACTTCAAAAATTTCGGGAACTTTTGTTGCGCTGCAATATACAGGCGTAAGGATTGATGTGGCAGCATCGTCAACCGAAAACCATAAAATTCCGCCAATAGGATTTGGCAACCACGAGCGACCTTCGGCAATAAACCAAAAACCTGTTTGCTGCGTTGCCGTAGCACGTTCGTGTACATACGTTTCACCTTCAAATTCAAAATCCATAGGACGCCAGCGATAAGGGCATTTGTACGCGCCTGCTCCAATATCTTTTGTCATATCCATTTTTGTGCCTTCGTAATGGTCGCGCATTGCAATTTTAACATCTTCGAGCGTAAGTTTTTTATCGGGTTTTATGTAAAGCGGCATGCGGTTTTTCTGATTATGACCCATAGCATAATCTTCGTATTGCCACATCGAATTGTTTACTTGTTTGAAAAACGACCAGACCCGCGCCTCACAAGCCCGCGCTCCGCTAAAATCGAGAGGTGCGTAAGTGTCCGAAAAACTAAATTCGGCATCTGCGCCCGAAAAATAACCTGCGCTGCGTGCAAACGAAATCACATCTTCGGCATAAACATATTCAACTTCGGCATTAAAAATTTTATCTATATTTTTTGACGATATTGAATTTTTTACTTTTTTGCCTTCAAGCGGAAATGTTGTAATACGCGCCTGATTTGCATGTCCCGAAACATATCCATCGGGAATACGAACTGCAACCCACACCGCGCCTTTGTCGGTTTTGCCTTTGCCAATCATTTCAAAAATCCACACTTCATTCGGGTCGCTTATTGAGAACGATTCGCCTTCCGAAGCATAACCGTAAGTACTCAAAAGCCGGCACATGATTTTTATTGCTTCACGAGCTGTGCGCGAGCGTTGCAGAGCAATGTAGATAAGACTTCCGTAGTCAATAATTCCGCTGCCTGCAAGTTCGTGGCGACCGCCGTAAGTTGTTTCGCCAATTGCAACCGAATGTTCGTTCATATTGCCTATAACTCTGTACGTTTCGGCAGCCTGAGCAATTTCGCCGAGATATTTGTTGGTATCCCATTCGTAAATTTTCAGCATTGTGCCGGCAGGATATTTTGCCGCCGCCCAAAAATAAAGTTCACCGTATAAAACGTGAGAATCGGCACTATACGAAATAAACGTAGAGCCTGTTGCCGATGCGCCTTTGCTTACCAAAAAATTTGTACACGCTTGCAAATTATTATAATTCACCGATAAAATAATTGCAATAATAATTGTAATAATACTTCTTTTTTTCATTTTCTTTTGATTTTTTTGATTTTCTTTTGATTTTTTTTGTACAAATATATAAATTATTTTTTACAAAAAGTAAACTGATGATGATATGCGTGCATAAAATCATTTTTTGCGGATGAATGGGATTCTGTATTCAGTATTCAGTATTCAGTATTCCGTATTTAGTATACTAAACTCCGGCATAAATTGCGTTTTCGTCATTGCGAGCTTGCGAAGCAATCCAGCGTAAATAAGCAATTTACTGGATTGCTTCGGGCTACGCCCTCTCAATGACGAAGACCGAGTGAAGTATAAACAGATTTACTCGGATAAACCTCAAGTCCGAATTAATAATTACGAATGACGAATGTTTAACCGCACGACATTGCGAGGCACGAGCACTCCGGACAGAATGTTAAATTTCTGGATTGCTTCGCTACGCTCGCAATGACGAATGCGAGGTGAAGTTTGCATTGCCAAAAGTTTCATTCAAGGAATTTATAGGTGATGAATAATAAAAAATGAAGAAAGAAAGATTATAAATAAAAAACATTCGTAACTTTGTAAGCTCTATTTTCAATGATTGAAAATTGAATATTAAATTACTATGCTTATTAACAAAAACAAATTATAATGAAAAAACTTTTACTAATAATCTTTATTTTGCTCAATGCTGCGGCGTTGCAGGCAATTTACGTTGAAAATTATCCGGTTACTTTGGAACAACCGGACGGCACAAAAGTATCTTGTTTCCTTTCGGGAGACGAGTACTACAACTGGGTACACGATGCCAACGGATATTCGCTTATTCGCGATGCACAGGGTTATATCGTTTATGCCAAATTGGAAAATGATGAATTAGTTGCTACCTCGTATCGTGCAGGCAGCGTTGACCCATCGGCGGTAGGTTTGCAACCGAATCAGATTATTTCGGATGCTAAACGAACGCTCTTGCGCAGCAACTTTCTGCAACGCACAGCCGCTGCAAAAAATGCCGCAGGATTGCAGGATGA
>JAITOP010000172.1 GCA_031289895.1 Prevotellaceae bacterium | reverse complement strand
TGTCCAAACGCAAGTCAAAACACCTATCTGTATGGCATAAATATTATGAAATATTTTGCAGGTAAGGAAAATGACCAAGTTCAGAAACAAAAATATGTCGATACAATTTTTATGTTATACGACAGGCGATATGAAATTTTCGGCAAACCGTCGAAAGGCGAAACAGCAACCCGCAAAGCAGAGGATTTGAATACCTATCGTCCCGACCAACATTCGGAAATCATTAAAGAATATGAAATTGCGGCAATAAATAATTATAAATCCCCCGAAGCTTATGTGGAAATAATGCAACAGGTGAAAATTATGTACGAGAAAAAACTGATTGACGGAGACGCAATAATTGCCAGATATGAAAGCATAGTAAAAGCAATAGATAATTTGCCTCCAAGTCCGGAGACCGAAGAGGCGCGTAAAACAGTAGAAGGAATATTTCTTTCAATGCCCGAACTTAACTCGTGCGAAAATCTTATAGCAATGTACACACCTAAGTTTCAGGCAAATCCCGAAGATATGGATTTAATCCGCGGCATAAGATATCGTCTTTCAAACACCGAAGGATGCAGAGAAACGCAATTGTTTGCTGATGTTGTAGAGGCAGGCTATCGTCTTGAACCTAATGCAGAATCGGCATTTCAGCTGGCACAATTATTTCTGATAAAAGGCGATAAAGAAAAAGGAATGTCGTATATGAACGAGGCTATTGAACAAGAAACCGACAAGATACAAAAAGCAAAATATCAACTTCAAGTTGCATCCGTACTTTTTAACGATGGACGTATAAGTCAGGCATTATCGCTTGCACGTCAGGCAAACAGTTTAAATCCTAATGCAGGCGAGGCTTATATGATTATGGGTAACTGTTATGTACGCATGGCGGCAAATGCCTCAGATTGTGAGTTTGGCGGTCGCGAAATTTTTTGGATTGTTGTTGATATGTTTCAAAAAGCAAAAAGCGTTGATTCGAAGTTAGCAAGTAGCGCAAATTCGGCTATCGCAACTTACGTTAAACTTTTCCCTTTATATAAAGATATATTCTTTTACGGATATAGTGAAGGGGATTCATATACTGTAAGATGCAACGGAGTTAGCGGAACTACAACAATCAGAAAAGCAGCAGAATAAATATATTCAATTGATTAATTGACTTACTCAAATGAAACCGATTATTATAAAAACGATGACGCTTTTACTGAGTGTCATCGTTTTTTTTTCGTGCGAAAATAAAAAAGACGATATAACCGACAATGAAACAAAAGACGATGTTTTGCTGTCGGAAACGCTTAATTTGAACGTAGTTTTAAGTCAATACGGAAAAGCCAAACAAATAGCGCAAGCCCCGCGAATGTTGCAGTTTCTGGGTAAAGAAGGCAAATATACAACATTCCCCGACGGGATTTATGTTGAATCGTTCACCGATTCGCTCACGCTTGAATCAACAATCGCCGCAAAATTTGCCAAAATGAAAGAAGGCAGAGATGAATTTTACACCGCATACGATAGCGTAGTGGTTATAAACTATTTGCAAAAAACAAAAATCATAACCGATACTCTTTATTGGGACAGAGTGAACAGAAAAATTTATAATTATTGCTTTACAAAAATCTTTTTTGCGAGTGGATATTTTGATGCTCACAACGGAATGTGGGCGCTCGACGACCTTTCGGATTATGAAATCAGAACAATACGCGAAGGCGATTTAACTGTTGACCGTCAAAACAAAACAGCCGACAGCACAAAAACAAATGAAATCTCGTTTCCCGATACAATAGACATACAACCGACACCTCAACCTGCTGAAAATAAAATCATTGAACCTCGACCTGCGGTTGTAAACAGACAGTTGGAACACAGCAAACCTCTGCAAAAACCGAAAAAACAGAAACCCGAAAACATAGAACTGCTAAAAGCAAAATAAAATGAATTCATCGGTCATACTAATATTAATATCTTTGTTGCTTTCCGCATTTTTTTCGGGAATGGAAATCGCCTTTGTTTCGTCCAATAAACTGCGGTTGGAACTCGACAAAAAACAAAAGAAATTTTACACAAAAATCACCGATATTTTTATGCGCAATTCAAGCGATTATATATCAACGATGCTTGTTGGAAATAACATTGCGCTTGTTATTTACGGCATTGTATTTGCAACATTAATCGGCGAACCGATACGAACAATACTCGGCACAACATCCGACACAATCGTACTTTTAATACAAACAATTATTTCGACATTGCTCGTGCTTGTTACCGCCGAATTTTTACCCAAAAGTTTGTGCAAAATCAATCCCAACAAAATCCTTAAAACCTTTGCTCTGCCTGTGTTTATGTTTTATATAATATTGTATCCCGTTTCGGTTTTCACATCGTGGCTTGCACGAATGATTTTGCGAATATTCGGAAAAAAAATAAAGACAGGAGTAAAAAAAACAGTGTTTAATCGTTCTGATTTATTTAGACTTACAACCGAAGTTGACAGTATTCAGCAGGATAATGTAAACGACATTCGTATTTTCAGAAATGCGCTTGATTTTCCGCAGGTAAAAATTCGAGAATGTATGATTCCGCGCACCGAAATAGAGGCAATAGAAGAAACCGACTCGCTTGACGAACTGAAACAAAAATTTATAAAATCGGGGTACACCCGAATACCTGTATATCGCGAAACTATTGATAATATAACAGGATATATCAACTCGAAAGACTTATTCAAAAACAACACAAATTTAACCGCTGTAATTCGCCCCATTCAATTTGTTCCCGAAACCATGCAAGCCGAAAAACTTTTGAAAAACTTTATAAAAGAACGGCAGTCGATAGCCATTGTTGTTGACGAATTTGGCGGAACATCAGGATTAATTTCCATTGAAGATATTTTGGAAGAAATTCTTGGCGAAATAGAAGACGAACACGATACCGACGAGATGGTAGAAAAACAGATAGATGACAATAAATTTGTGCTTTCGGGACGCCTCGAAGTGGAATATCTAAATACAAATTATGAGTTGAAAATTCCCGAATCGGAACAATATGAAACGCTTGCAGGTTATATTTTACACGAAAACGAGAACATTCCGCAACCAAAAGAAATTATTAAAATAGGCGATTTTAAAATTAAAATATTGCGAATGTCGGGAAGCCGAATAGATTTGGTGCATCTTACAAAAGGAAAATAACGATTTGAATAATTTTTAAATACGATATAAATGATACAAAATAAACAAGATATAAAAGATGACAGAAAAAATCCCGTTAGGGATTATATGTTGGTAGAAATAGTTTTCTGCCAACATTTGAACCTAACAGGTGGGGTGTAAAAAATGGTGAAAATGGTTAAAAAATATTCGTTCTAAATTTGTGAAATTGTTTTTAACCCTTATTTTCAAAAGCCCCCTTAGTAGCAAAGGAAAACATTCACAAATCACCCTTATTCCTTTATTTTTAATGTTTTAATAAGGGAAAGAGATGAAGGAAAACCTAATGCTACTAAGGGTACTCACAAAAATAAGGGTAAAAAAAACGAACATTTGCAAAAATAAACCATTTACTTTTTATCACTAAATTATTTGAATAAAAAAACAGTAAAAATATTAAACAAAAAATATTATAAATTAT
>JAITOP010000079.1 GCA_031289895.1 Prevotellaceae bacterium | reverse complement strand
ATTCAACTTTCGCAAGTTCGTTACATCATTGATTTTTAAATACTTTTATGATTTATGCTTTTTGCAATATGCTGCTTACAAACATTTTATTTATTAACCTCATTTACACCTAATTTTTCCAACAAAACAACCTCAGTAGCCTAAAATTAATCCATCTAAAACCTCATTACCTCATTCAAATTAGATTTTGATATTCCAAACATTACAATGAGGTAATGAGGTTGTTTTTTTTCAACATATTGCGACTGAGGTTGTTTTGTTGAAAAGTTAGGTTAAAAATTAGGTTTAATATATCACAAATTCTTGTCTTGCGAAAGTTGAATTACTAAATACTGATTACTAAATACGGAATACGGAATACTGAATACAGAATACCGAATACGTGAATACCGAATACGAAAAAAAACAAATTGTTGAAAACTTATTAATATAAATTTATGAAAAAATTGTAATTTTACAGTCATTTTCAAAAGAAACGTGATTGTTTAACAATTATTTTGTTCGTAAACAACTGATAATTAATATTTATCATACTTATAACAAATTGTTTTATCATCACAATAAAAATAATATATGATAGATAATAACGAAAAAAACGAAAGTATTACTAAAGTCAACATCGAAGAAGAAATGAAATCGTCGTATATCGACTATTCGATGTCTGTAATTGTGTCGCGTGCTCTTCCTGATGTGCGTGATGGAATGAAACCTGTTCATCGCCGCATTTTATTCGGAATGTCGGAAATGGGAGTGTATGCAAATAAACCGTTCAAGAAGTGCGCGCGTATTGTCGGAGATGTCATGGGGAAATATCACCCGCACGGCGACAGTTCTGTTTACGACGCATTGGTACGTATGGCACAGGAATGGAGTTTGCGCTACATGCTTGTTGATGGTCAGGGAAATTTCGGCTCGATGGACGGCGATTCGGCAGCAGCAATGCGTTATACCGAAGCGCGTCTGCAAAAAATATCCGAAGAAATACTTGCCGATTTGGATAAAAACACAGTAGATTTTGTTCCTAATTACAGTGAAGAATATCAAGAACCTGTTGTGCTTGCAACACGAATTCCAATGTTGCTCGTAAACGGCTCGTCGGGAATTGCAGTCGGTATGGCAACAAATATGGCGCCGCACAATCTTACTGAAATTGTTAATGCCATTGGTGCATATCTCGATAACAGCGAGATTACGGTAGAAGAACTTTTGCAATATGTTAAAGGTCCCGATTTTCCTACCGGCGGAATTATTTACGGTTATCAAGGAATAAAAGATGCTTACGAAACAGGTCGCGGACGTATAGTAATACGCTCGAAAACAGACATCGAAATTTCGGACAGCGGACGCGAAGTGATAATTGTAAACGAAATACCGTATCAGGTAAATAAAAAAGATTTAATAGAAAAAATCGCCGAACTTGTAAACGAAAAAAAGATAGACGGTATCTCATATATTAACGATGAAAGCGACCGTAACGGTTTGCGTATTGTTATGAAACTGAAAATGGATGCCGTTGCAAATGTGGTTTTAAATACACTATTTAAATATACACAATTACAATCTACATTTTCGATAAATAATATAACATTGGTTGACGGACGTCCGCGCTTGCTAAATTTACAACAACTGATAAAATATTTTGTAAAACATCGTTACGAAGTTATCATTCGTCGTGCAAAATACGAACTTGAACAAGCGCAAAAACGCGCCCACATCTTAGAAGGCTTGCTTATTGCACTCGACCATTTGGATGAAGTTATCGCTATTATTCGCGCATCAAAAACACCCGACGAAGCACGCAGCGGTTTGATTGAAAGATTCGGACTTTCCGAAATTCAAGCAAATGCAATAATAGAAATGCGCTTGCGTCAACTTACAGGACTTGAACACGATAAAATCAGAGACGAGCATGCCGAACTGATGAAACAAATAGAACATTTGCTGCTAATTATTGCCGACGAAGCGTTGCAAAAACAAATAATAAAAGATGAACTCAGCGAAGTAAAAAACAAGTACGGAGATGCACGCAGAACAGAAATTATTTATGCCGCCGAAGAATTTAATCCCGAAGATTTTTACGCCGATGATGATGTAGTAATCACAATATCGCATTTGGGATATATAAAACGCACGCCGCTTAGCGAATATCGTACCCAAAACAGAGGCGGCGTAGGAGCAAAAGGCGGAGCAACACGAGACGAAGATTTTATCGAACACATATACGTTGCAAATATGCACAGCACAATGCTGTTCTTTACCCGCAACGGACGCTGTTTCTGGCTGAAAGTATATGAAATTCCCGAAGGAAATAAAACATCAAAAGGACGAGCAATTCAAAATGTGATAAATATCGGTACAGACGATAAAGTAATGGCTTATATCAACACAAAAACATTAACCGATACCGAATATATCAACAACAATCACATTATTTTATGTACTAAAAAAGGAACAATCAAAAAAACATTGCTCGAAGCATATTCGCGTCCGCGAGTAAACGGAGTAAATGCAATTACAATCAAAGATGGCGATGAATTATTAGAAGCCCGCCTGACAAACGGAAATTGCGAAATATTAATGGCAGCGCGAGGAGGAAAAGCCATACGATTCAACGAAAGCCTTGTACGACCAATAGGAAGAACAGGCGCAGGAGTCAGAGGAATAAATATTTCGGCAACAGATGAAGTAATTGGCATGATTTGTATTGATAAAGAAGATAAAAATACGACAATAATGGTTGTATCGGAAAATGGCTACGGCAAACGCTCAGACCTTGATGATTACAGAATTACAAACAGAGGCGGAAAAGGAGTTAAAACAATAAATATAACCGAAAAAACGGGAAAACTTATTGCAATAAAAGATGTAACTGTCGAAAACGATTTAATGATTATCAACCGTTCGGGACTAACTATACGATTGGCAATTCAGGATATTCGCGTTGCAGGGCGCGCTACACAAGGCGTTCGTCTTATTAACTTAAGAGAAAAAGATTCGATTGCAGCAGTTGCAAAAGTGAATAAAAGCGAAGATAAAGACGAAATTGTTGAAGTAATAAATGAAGAAAATAAAAATATAAATGAAGAAAACAATTGAATAATTTTAAAATTAAAATAAAAATTATATATCTTTGTATAATAAATTAGTTAATTAAATGAAAAATAATATAAAATTAATCATCTAAAAAAACAATATTATGAAGAAAATTTTAACAGCAGTTCTTCTGCTTTTGAGCATTCAGATTGGCTATTCACAAAAATTTGCTAAAAACTTAAGCAAAAGCGATGAAGATATTGTAAATCCCAAAAAGCAAGACAATCCCAAAACGTGGATTGACCGCGCAGAATTGATGCTCAAGATTTATAATGAGCCTACTTCCAAATTACCTAATACAGGTATAAGAGAAGAACAATTGCCTCTGTTTACCAAAGGCGAACAACAATTATCGACAAAAGAACAAGTTGTTGATGGTGAAAAATACAAAGTAATTGTTTATGAAGATAAGGAATTATTTGTAAATCAAGGAGGAACGATTGTACTTATAAGGACAACAAAAACAGAAATCGACAAACCTCTTGACAAAGCATTGGATGCCTACAAAAAAGCATCAGAACTTGGTGGAGATGCTAAAAAGTTAAAAGAAAGTCTCGACGCATTAAGCGCAGCATTTATAAGTTACGCATTTGGAGAATATTATGCGGAAGATTACAGCGCAACAATCGAAGGCTTTAAAAAGTCGCTGGAATGTTCGTCGCATCCGGCGGTTGGCAGAATTGACACAGGTATAATTTATAACGTTGGCTTTATTGCAATGAAAAACCACGACTATAAAACAGCCGAAGAATATTATATAAAAGCATCGAAATACGGCTATCAGGATGGCGATATATACGCAAGCATATACAATGCAATAAGAAGTCAAGGCAGCAGAAACGACACCTTGCGAGCCGGCGATATACTTATGGAAGCATATAAAAAATACCCATCAAATCTGGGCATTTTGGGTACACTGGTAAACCATTATTTAGGAATAGGCGAAGACCCGAAAGTAATACTCCCGATATTGCAAGATGCGCAAAAAGCAGCAGCAGAAACGGGAACAGAAAATTCGTCTCTGTATTATGTAGAAGGAAATTTATATACTCAATTAAAAGATGATGAAAATGCTATTAAATCATACAGCAAAGCCATTGAAATAGAGCCGAATAATTCTAATGCGTATTATATGATAGGTCTGTTATATTATAATAGTGGCATTAAAATAGAAAATGAAGCCAACAACAAAATGGGAAAAGAAGCTGACATTGAAACTGAAAAAGCAAAGGTAGAATTTAATAAAGCATTAGTATCACTCGAAAATGCTTATAAAATAAATCCTAACGAAAAAGCATTTGTAGATGTAATCAGAAGTATTTATTTCCGTTTTCGTGCAGATAGTCCCGAAATGATGGCAAATTACGAAAAATATAAAGCTATTTTTGACAATATGGAATAGCCATGAATTTGAGTTTTTTTTTCATAACAAGAGGAACGTTTTTTTAAAGACGTTCCTCTTTTGTTTATTTGTTTATCTGTTGATTTGTTTATTTGTTTGATTGATTGTTGATTTGTTTATTTGTTGGTTGTTGATTTGTTGATTTGTTTGATTGTTGATTTGTTGGTTGTTGATTTGTTTATTTGTTTATTTGTTGATTTGTTTGATTTGTTTGATTGTTGATTTACTCTTTATAACTTTATACTTTATACTTTATAAACTTTATACTTTGGAATCGTTATGAAATAACATGACTTTTTATTATGGTTTTGTTGGAGAATTAGGTAGAAATTAATTATAAATTATAAATTTGTCCTGCGGTAGCGTGTGGCGACCTCTGCTGTGTTGGCGTCATTGCGGGTGCTGTGTTGGTGTCATTGCGGGTGCTGTGTTGGCGTCATTGCGGGCTTGACCCGCAATCTCCTCATATAAACGGGGGATTGCGGGTCAAGCCCGCAATGACGGTAAAAACAGCACCTCAAAAAAAGTTTTAGCCTCTTTCCTCTTTTTTAATGATGTAATAGTAATAATAATAGTAATAATAATTTTAAAATTTTTATATGGTCAAATTATTTCATAACATTTCCTAAATACCAACGACCAAATACCAACGACTAAATACCAACGACCAAATATTAACGACCAAATACCAACGACCAAATACTAACGACTAAATACTAAATACCAATAACTACAACTTACGACTAAAAAAAATCACTCATCCTCAAACGGATTTTTTTCATTATCAAATCTGTAGTTTGCTTCTAAACTGTCGTCAACTTTATATTTGTATTTTGAGGCATCCACATCTCTCAGATTTGCTTTATGTGTTTCGTTTGTTGGAAGTTGTGGTGGGAGAATCTGATAATTTTCAATTTCCGAAAAACGGGCTTCTTCTTTTATAAATCGCAGTTGCACGTCTCCTGTTGCGCCGTTACGATGTTTTGCAATTATTATTTCTGCAATTCCTTCGAGATTTTCATTATTTTCGCCTTCTTTGAAACCGTAATATTCGGGACGATGTATGAACAAAACCAAATCGGCATCCTGCTCAATTGCACCCGATTCGCGTAAATTCGACAACTGCGGACGTTTGTTTCCGCCTGTTTCAGCCGAGCGGTTTAACTGCGACAATGCTATTATCGGAACTTTCAGTTCTTTGGCAATTGCTTTCAGCGCCCGCGAAATTGCCGAAACTTCCTGTTCGCGCATTTTTTTCAGTTCGGGAGGTCCCGACATTAATTGCAAATAGTCGAGTACTATTAATTGTATATCCTGTGTGGCTTTTAGTTTTCGCGCCTTAGAACGAAATTCGTAAATTGATAAAGCGGGCGTATCGTCAATAAATAAAGGAGCATCGGCAAGGTCTTTTATGCTACTTTCGAGGTGCGCCCAGTCTTTTTCGGTTAATTGTCCGCTGCGTATTTTTTCGGAACGTATTTTCGATTCGCTCACAATTAAGCGGCGTATAAGTTGCACGGCGTCCATTTCGAGCGAAAAAAATGCTACGGGAATTTTATGGTCAATTGATATATTTCGCGCCATTGTCAGAACAAATGCGGTTTTCCCCATCGACGGGCGTGCGGCGGCAATAATCAGGTCGGAACGTTGCCAACCGTTTGTAATTCTGTCGATTGAAGTAAATCCCGAAGGCACTCCGCTCACTCCTGCCTCACTGTCTTTTGCGCGTTCAATTTCTTCCATAGCCTCGTGTAAAACTATGCTTACGCGCTGCGGTTCGCGAGTAATATTTCCTTCGGCGAGAGTAAAAATTTCCTGTTGCGCCTCGTTTAGCAAGTCGTTAACATCAAGAGTTTCGTCGAACGATTTTTTTTGAATATAGCTGGCAATACGAATAAGTTCGCGTTGAATAAACCGTTGTGCAACAATGCGTGCGTGATATTCGGCATGCGCTCCCGAAGCAACTTTTTTTGTGAGGTCAACCAAATACGCCTCGCCTCCAACATCATTTAAAACGTTGTGTGCTTTAAGTTTTTCGATAACCGTGTACAAATCAATAGGACTTTGTGTTGCAGCCAATTCTTGCATCACTCCGTATATTTTTTTGTGCGATTCTACGTAGAAACTTTCGGGTTTTAAAATGCTTTGCAGGTCGATAAACAAATCCTGTTCTATCATCATCGAGCCAAGCACGGCTTCTTCGAGCTGTATGGCTTGCGGTGGAATTTTTCCAAGTTGAAAGCCAACATCTTTTATATCAGTAGTTTCTTCTTTTTGAATATATTTTTTGGGCATATTAAATTCTGTTTTTTGCGAGTCAAAAGTAACATTGTAAATTTAATGGTTATAAACATAAAATGTTGATAAATTTTTTATTTTCATATAATATTATTAACTCTAAGCGCTTTACAAAATTGGCGATTGTTGATTAGTCGTAAGTCGTAAGTCATAAGTCATAAGTCGTAAGTCATAAGTCGTAAGAGAGAAAAATCAATTAATAATTACGATTTTGTTGATGATTTGTTTTTTGTTTAGTTGTTTTTTGTTGATTTGCTTTTTGTTGATTTGCTTTTTGTTTAATTGTTGATTTGAATAAACACACCGATAACGCAGATTAAACAGATTTGCGCAGATAAAAAACAATTACTAATTGCGAATTAAAAATTATTGTTTTTTGTTGATTTGTTGATTTGTTGATTTGATATTTGTATAAAAAACAAAAAAAGCGCAGCAATTAATGCTACGCTCTTACTGTAAAAACGAAATGATATTTATTTTATAAAAACGAAATGATATTTATTCATAAAGGTTTTGCTCAGCTAACTTATTATAGTCTGTTTCTCGTGCAGGAATATACCAAGTCCATTTATTTTTTTCTGATGCTCCGTACGAAACTGCCAAATCTGAAATAAAACTGCCTCCGTTAGCAAATGATTTTCTTTCAAATTTGTCACCCCAACGTTTTAAATCAAACCAATCAAAACCTTCTCCCCATAATTCAAGTCCTCTGTAAATTTTAATTTCATTTAGCAAATCTGTTCCTGTTTTTGTGCAAGTATATGATGGGTCTCTTCCGCTTGTTTTGTTTAATGTTATCAAAGCGTTTTGAGCTCCCGTTGCATCATTTTGGAAGTATTTAGCTTCGGCTTCAATCAAATACATTTCCGAAGAACGGAAATTGTTTACATGTCCTACGCCGGGCATATCATTACATTTAATTTTAAACTGCATATAAGCATAAATACCTGCCGTTGAAAAAGTTCCTCTTGCACGTACTGCTTCAATAACAGTGGCATTGGAGTATTGACCTGTGCTTGCATTGTATGCGGGAGTAAAATCTGCAGGATTAAGAAACAAACCTTTTCTAATATCTGTATCAGAAATTTTATCAAATAATTCTTTGCTTATACATTTAGGATAATTCAGTACCTGAGTTGCGTTTGAATTATAAGCAATATAAGCTAAAAACGAATAATAATAAATAGTTTCATCTGACGATCCCCATACGCTCCATATCCATTCGGGAGTAGGGTTGCAAAAACCTGCTCTGTAATCAGTTTCGCTCATCAATGGATAGTTTGTTCTTGCTTTTACAGCCATTTCTGCGGCTTTAGAGTAATCCTGCATATTCAGTGCTGCGCGTGCATAAGTAGCATAAGCAACTTCTATATCAATTTCGTAGTTTAAACTATTGTTTCTGTGTATTCCTGATTCTGAATACAATGTTATAGCTTCGTCCAAATCGTCATATATTCTTTTATATGTTTCTGCCAATGTTGAACGCGCCATATCGCCATCGCTTGCATCTGTTCTTAAAATTAAACCTAACGATGCTCCGCTATTAGAATCCGACCATCGCAGACAATAAAGTTGAGCCAACATCATAAAACTATATGCTCTGTATGATAAAGCCTGAGCCTTAATATATTTTTTTTCAGCATCGGGACCTGATGCATTATCAATGTTTAGAATAATAGTATTTGCATTTCCTATAATACGATAATAATAATACCATGGAAAATAAAGATATTGTGATGTATAGTTTTTAAGATAGTCGCTGTTGGTAATTGGCGCCCATCCGGGAAGATTTATAGAAAAATGCGCTCCGGGGTAATTGCCATACCACATTTTTATAGTGCCTTCTCCATTCATGCCTTGAACGCCAAGGTATTGTATATTCATTAATTTTGCCAATCCGTTAACTGCTTGTTTAGCATTTTTTGTTGTACTGAATATGGTTTCAGTACCTGATGAACTGGTTGGAGAGGTATTCAAATAGTCTTCACTGCAACTTAAAGCTAATAAAGACGTCAAAATTATACTAAGTATTAAAATTTTTCTTTTCATAATAATTTATATTTAAAATTTAACATTAATGCCCAAACTTATGGTGCGATTATAATTCATAATATTTTCAGTAACCCCGTCTAAATATTGTTGAGGGTTTAAGCCTTTCATAGCTGTAATTGTATATAAATTTTCGGCTGTAAGACTTACCGAAATTCCTGTTATATCTAAATTTTTGAGCCATGCTTTTGGTAAATTGTAGGCTATACTTACATTTCTGAAACTAAAATAAGAAGCATCAAACAATCTTTTTTGATTCATACTACTGTAAAACTGAGAATTGCGATACCAGTCGATAGCAGGTATTCCGTTGGGGTCTATCCTGTTGGGCGACGTTTCTGTCATTCCGTCTGGTATTCCGTTCCATGCTTTTAAGGCATCTTTATGTATTGCGCTTGGTGAAGACCCTACCGACATTAGTGAATTATAAGGTTGGTCGTACATTTTGCCGCCCAGCGAATATGTGCATAATGCCGAAAATGTAAAATCTTTCCATGTAACAGAAGTTCCAATGCTACCGAAGAATGTTGGCAACGAAGAACCCGACCAGTCTCTTTTTGCGTATGTAAAAAGATCTGTGTAATCTTTTCCGTTTATAGCAACAACATTGGCATCAGGAATTTTAGATTTGCCATCTACCGGCGTAGTACCAACATAGTATTTGTTGTCATCTATAAGATAAAGAGCATGACCATTCATTTGGTCAACTCCTGCAAACTGATATACCCAAAATTCATATCGAGAATATCCTTCCATTACTTTTTGAGACCCTGAGATTATACCCTCTTTTCTGTTTTGTTCGGGAAGAGTTTTTACTTCATTTTTTTGGAAAGAACCTGTATATGAAACATTCCACCTTAAATCTTGTTTTTTTATGACATCTGCATCTACCGATATTTCAAACCCGCTGTTAAGCATATCGCCTATATTTTTTAATTGTGTTGATACAGCAGATGATGAAGATGTTGCGCCTGCCGATAAAGGATTATATACGCTAAAAATCAAGTCGTGAGATAATTTACGATAATATTCCAAAGTAAAGTTTAAACGTTTAAACAATCGTCCTTCAAGTGCTGTGCTTATAGAATTTGTTGATTCCCATTTAATATTGTTAGCTTCGTTTTGATTTTTGTAGGCAGCTCCAAGATTTGCGTTCTGATTCAATAAATACAATCCCATGTATGCGTATGTGCCGGCACTGCCATCGTTTCCTACTTCTCCGTAAGAGGCTCTTAACCGTAATGCATCTACAAACTCAAATTTAGACATAAATTCTTCTTTATGAATAGACCAACTTGCTCCAACCGACCAAAAATTTCCCCAACGATGATTTGGATGAAAGCGGGATACTGCATCTCTGCGTAAAGCAATTTCAGCGAAATATTTTTCTTCGTAATTATAACGCGCTCTCGACAGATAACTTTCTCCTCGTAAATTATAGTCATAACCATCTAAATCTACTATTTCCGTATAATTTACCATTTCGTAAGCATTTGGAAACACCTCGTTGGTTTTGTATAAGTGTGTATAAACATAATTGTTTGCATAGTTTTCATGTCCTACAAGTATGTCAACATGGTGTTTGTCAAAATTTTTATCCCATGTTAATTGTTGCATTGCCGTATAATTTAAATATCGGTACAACGTTCTTGCTCCGCGTCCGTTATTTCCTTTTCCATCGCCTATTATTGCATTATTGTAGGTGCGATTTTCTTGATTTCTTACACTTACATCACCTTTTATAATAAAATGAAAATCGCTCAAAAATTTCACATCTGCATAAGCGTTAGTTCCCATTGTACTTCTTATGGTTTCGTTTTTATCCAAACTAAGTTCCCATAGTATGTGTCTGGCTAAATTTTGAGGGCGACCTAAACTACTTCCGTCATCGTATATTTT